>NZ_SSDQ01000077.1:0-74119 GCF_004794315.1 Microbacterium sp. PF5
CCTTCGATGACGAGGCCTTCGATGACGAGGCCTTCGATGACGAGGCCTTCGATGACGAGCCCTTCGCTCCCGCGGCTTGCGATGCTGACGTCTTCGCTGCCGTGGCCTTCGCTGCCGTCGTCTTCGCTGCCGCCCCGCCCGTCGCCTTCTTCACGGTGGTGGTGCTGCGGCGAGGCGCACGTGGCTTCTTGGCCGCGGTCGCGGCGGTCGCCTTCTTCGCGCTCTCCGCCGCTGACGCGCTCGCGTCGGGCGTTCCCGAAGGGGTCTCGTTCGTGTCCACCTCGGCGGTGCGGTCGTCAGGGGAGGAAGTCACCGTCCTACGGTATCAATGGGCGGCTTCCAGCCAAGGCCCCACGCGACAATCCGACATCCGGACCGCAACGCGAGGAGGAATGCAAGGGGGTTGCCGAGGCTGTGCGTTGCGTGTGTACTCGGTCACGAAATGGCAACAGGGACCTCTGGGCCCCGGGCTTCCCAGGCGGAATCGCTAGCATGATTCCCGGCACGACGAAGTGTCTGGTCGGTGAACCGGCCGTGAACACAACTTCCTTTAGGAGCACTCGTGACTCTTCAGACCGTCATCCTCGCAGCCGGCATGGGCTCTCGACTCGGCCGCGCGCTGCCCAAGCCGCTGACCGAGCTCAACGACGGCCGCACGATCATGCGCCAGCAGCACGACAACATCCGCGCCGCCTTCGGCTCTGACGCGCGCATCACCACCGTGGTGGGCTATCGCGCCGAGACGATCATCGAGGCGTTCCCGAACGTGAACTACGTCCACAACGACCGCTACGACGAGACCAACACGTCGAAGAGCCTCCTTCGTGCGCTCGGCGCCACCGGCCGCGGCGGGGTGCTCTGGATGAACGGCGACGTCGTGTTCGACCCGATGATCCTCGGCCGCGCGGTGGAGTACATCGAGCGCGACCAGTCGTTCGTGACCGTCAACACCGCCAAGGTGAGCGACGAAGAGGTCAAGTACACGGTCACGGCCGAGGGCTACATCAAGGAGCTGTCCAAGACCGTCAAGGGCGGGCTCGGCGAGGCAGTCGGCATCAACTACATCTCGTCCCGCGAGAAGAAGGCGTTCATGCGTCAGCTGCAGCGCGTCGAGGACCAGGACTACTTCGAGCGCGGCCTCGAGCTCGCGATCGCCGAAGACGGCCTGCTGCTCGAGCCGATGGACGTCTCGGACCTCTACGCGGTCGAGGTCGACTTCGCAGAAGACCTGGAGCGCGCGAACCTCTTCGTCTGATTCCACGACACCGAGAGCCCCTGTCCCCCGCGGACCGGGGCTCTCGGTGTTTTCGCGGTGGAATTCCGTAGGATCGGCGCCATGGCCCCCAAGGTGCACAAGATCCACTCCCTGCCGGATGACGCCCCGTGGGACAAAGGCATCCCGCCGACCGGCTCACCCGAACACCCGATGATGGTGCGCGGCCTCGACCGCGTTCTCTCTATCCAGCGACCGCTCGTCCTGGCGCACATCCGGAGCATCCGCCTTCGCCACCCGCACGCCACGCCCGCGGAGATCATCCGCATCCTGGAGCGGCGGTACCTCGCGGCGGTCACGGCCGGCGGCGCCGCCGTCGGTGCGACCGCGGTGGTCCCCGGGATCGGCACCGGCGTCACACTCGCGCTGTCCGGCGTGGAGACGGTCGGTTTCGTGGAGTCGACGGCGCTCTTCGCGCAGTCGGTGGCCGAGGTCCATGGGATCGCTGTCGGGAATCCCGACCGCGCGCGGGCGCTGGTGATGACGTTGATGCTCGGCAAGGAGGGCGTCGACCTGGTCGGTCAGCTGGCGGGACAGATCGCGGGGCGCGGGGTCAGCCGCTCGGCGTACTGGGGCGAACTCGTGACCAAGTCGCTGCCTCGTGCTGCCGTCGGCCCGCTGGTCGACCAGTTGAAGAGCATGTTCGTGAAGCAGTTCGCGGCGAAGGGCGGCGCATCCTTCGTCGGCAAAGCCATGCCGTTCGGTATCGGCGCGGCGATCGGCGGGGCAGGCAACCACCTCCTGGGCCGCCGCGTGCTGACGACCTCGCACCGCGCGTTCGGGGCAGCCCCCGTCGATCTGCCCTCGGAGCTGGAGCCGGTGCCGGGTGCGGAGAAGCTGGAGCTGCGCATGCTCCGCGGAGCCCGCTACGCCGGCAACGCGGTCGCGGGCGCAGCCGGAACGGTCGCTCGTGGAGCGGGCTGGGTGGGCCACCGCGTGGGCGAGGTCGCGGGGCGACGTCGCGGGGACGCGGTCGCGGAGCTCGACGAGGGCGAGGGCGAGGTCGCGGGCGACCACAACCTGCCCGAGCGTCCGGGTGCGGACACCGCCGAGCGGTGACGGCGGGCGCGCACCTCACCAAAGGATCGCCCGACCCGTTGTGCCGAGCATCCAACGGACGCGACGACGGCGACGCTAGGGTGGAATCCGTGACGGACAAGCCCGACCTCTTTACCACCGCCGGCAAGATCGCGGATCTCCGCGCCCGCTACACCGAGGCCGTCGTCGACGCCGAGGCGAAGGCGAAGGAGAAGCAGCACGCGAAGGGCAAGATGACCGCCCGCGAGCGCATCGAGCTCCTCGTCGACCCCGGGAGCTTCGTCGAGTTCGACGAGTACGTGCGCCACCGCACGACCGCCTTCGGCATGGACCGCTCGCGCCCCTACGGCGACTCCGTGGTCACGGGCGTCGGCACCATCCACGGGCGCACCGTCGCGGTCTACTCCCAGGACTTCTCGACGTTCGGCGGCTCGCTGGGCGAGGTCGCGGGCGAGAAGATCGTCAAGATCATGGAGTTCGCCCTCGCCGGAGGCATGCCGTGCATCGGCATCCTCGACTCGGGTGGCGCGCGCATCCAGGAGGGCGTGGTCGCGCTCGGGAAGTACGGCGAGATCTTCCGTCTGAACACCCGCGCGTCCGGCGTGATCCCCCAGATCTCCATCATCATGGGCCCGGCCGCGGGCGGCGCCGTGTACTCCCCCGCGCTCACCGACTTCGTCATCATGGTCGACAAGACCAGCCAGATGTTCGTGACCGGTCCCGACGTGATCAAGACCGTGACCGGCGAGGACGTCGGCATGGAGGAACTGGGCGGCGCCTACACGCACAACACGCGTTCGGGCGTGGCGCACTACCTCGCGGAGGACGAGGACGATGCGATCGACTACGCGCGCACGCTCCTCGGCTTCCTGCCCGACAACAACATGGCGGAGCTCCCCTCGTACGAGAGCGCGTTCGAGTTCGAGACCACCGACGCCGACCGCACGCTCAACACGATCGTCCCCGACTCCCCCAACCAGCCGTACGACATCCACACCGTCATCGAGCACGTCGTCGACGACGGCGACTTCCTCGAGGTGCAGCCGCTCTTCGCGCCGAACATCGTGATCGGCTTCGGCCGCATCGAGGGACGTTCCGTCGGCATCATCGCTAACCAGCCCTCGCAGATGGCGGGGACCCT
Source organism: Microbacterium sp. PF5 (assembly GCF_004794315.1). Taxonomy (NCBI): domain Bacteria; kingdom Bacillati; phylum Actinomycetota; class Actinomycetes; order Micrococcales; family Microbacteriaceae; genus Microbacterium; species Microbacterium sp. PF5. The sequence goes on from NZ_SSDQ01000077.1 coordinate 3,453, forward strand.
CAACATCGAGGCGGGCGAGAAGGCCAGTCGCTTCGTGCGGTTCTGCGACGCGTTCTCCATCCCGATCGTGACGCTCGTGGACGTGCCCGGCTACCTTCCCGGCACCGATCAGGAGTGGACCGGCGTGATCCGCCGCGGCGCCAAGCTGCTGTACGCGTACGCGGAGGCGACGGTCCCGCTCGTCACGGTCATCCTGCGCAAGGCGTACGGCGGCGCCTACATCGTCATGGGATCTAAGCAGCTCGGTGCCGACGTGAACCTGGCCTGGCCGACCGCCGAGATCGCCGTCATGGGCGGCCAGGGCGCCGTCAACATCCTGTACCGCGGGGAGATCAAGAAGGCCGAGGAGGCCGGGGAGGACGTCGCGGCGGTCCGGACGCGACTCGCGAACGAGTACACGTACAACGTCGCATCCCCCTTCCTCGCCGCAGAGCGGGGGGAGCTCGACGGCATCATCGAGCCGGCCAACACCCGGGTGTCCGTGGCGAAGGCCCTGCGCGCTCTGCGCGGCAAGAGGGCCGAGCTGCCGCCCAAGAAGCACGGGAACATCCCGCTGTGACGGCGCAGGACGCTGCGGCGGAGGGCACGGCAGCGGCCCCTCCGATGCTCGAGATCACCCGGGGCACGGCGACGGAGGAGGAGCTCGCCGCCCTCATCGCCGTGATCGGAGACGCCTACGCCACCGAACAGGCGGAGGCGACGGTCGACGAGCCGCGCGTCTCCGCGTGGGAACGCACGCAGCGCCCGCTCCGGCGTCCCCTGCGCCGCGACATCCCCTGGGGCCGCTTCTCCGGCCGAGGCTGACGGGCTCGGCCGGAGGCACGTTCACCGGCCCAGCAGCAGGTCGGACGTGCGCGGCGTGAGCATGGAATCGAGAACGACGCACGCCGCGCCGACCGCACCGACGTCGTCGCCCACCACCGTGCTCTGCACCGGGAGCGCTCGGACGGCTCGCGTCGCGCTGGACCGCGCGAGCCGCGCGGCGACCTCCGGCAGCGACAGGTCGGCGAGGCGTCTCCAGAACGGACCGCCGAACACCACCCGGTCCACGTCGAGCAGGTCCGTGAGCACGAGCGTCAGCGTCGCCAGGTGTTCGGCGGCACGCTGCACGACAGCCCCCGCCGACGCCTCCCCGGCCGCGGCCCTGACACACAGTTCGGTGAGGCTCGCGTCGAGTGCGGCCCTGTCCCCGGGGCGCCGACCTCCGGCGAGAACCCCGAGCTGCTCCGCCCGTTCCACGATCGCCTCGGGGGTGCACACCACGTCGACGCAGCCCCGCGAGCCGCACGCACACCTCGGCCCCTCCGGATCGACCACGATGTGCCCGATCTCCCCGAGGTTGCGGGTGCTGCCACGCACCGCCTCGCCGTCTCGCACCACGGCGGCGCCGAGGCCGGTACCGAGATAGAGGAACACGAACGAGTCGTCGGACGGCCCGCGCCGCGTCCACAGCTCGCCGACAGCCGCTGCCGTGGTGTCCTTCTCCAGCACGACCGGCAAGCCGATCGCGGCCGCCAGATCGTCCTGCAGTGCCACCCGGTGCCAGCCGGGCAGCTTGGGAGGATCGATGACCGTGCCCCGGGTCGCGTCGAGCGGTCCCGGAGCAGCCACGCCGACCCCCGCGATCCGCTCGCGCGGCACTCCCGAGCCCTCGACGAGCTCCTCGATCTGCGCCGCGAGATCGGCCAGGATCAACGACGGGGCCTCAGCGGGCGTCGCCATGCTCGACCGCCGCACGACCTCCCCGGCGAGGTCGAGCAGCACGAAGGTCGTCACCGCCGGATCGAGGTGCACGCCGACCGCGAACCTGCTCTCCTCCACCAGCCGCAGCATGACCCGCGGCTTACCCGGTCCGCTGATGGTCCGACCGGCTTCCCGGATGAGCCCCTCGTCGAGCAGCCGGCGCGTGATGTTCGTCACGGTCTGGGCCGAGAGCCCGGTGACCTGCGCCAGCTCGATACGGCTCAGCCCATCGACCGCATGCCGGACCGCCTCGAGGATGACCGACTGGTTGAAGTCGCCCATCCGCGGAAGGTTGGTTCCCCGCCGTGTACCCATCGTTCGATGATCCTCCTCACGCGTCGCTGCGCGTGTCCCCCAAAATACCTACAGACAAGGTGTTGACGACCCCGCAGACTGAAGGGGACGCTTCGCGTTCGGCTGGTCTCTCTGTCCCAGGGTAGACAGACGCTGATCGGCCACCAGCGGACGGTTTTCGGGTAACTGTCCGCACGGCGAGGGGCAGGCGATATCGCCGCCCCTCGCCCACTCTCCTCACGACCGCCGTGCGGGCTCGCTGCCCGCCTCGCGCACGATCTCGTGCCACAGGTCGACCGAGTCGTCGTCCGCTGCACGCCGTCCGGCACGACCCACCACGGTGACCGCCACCAGGGGGTCTTTGGCGGAGCGGATGATGATGCGACCGGTCCCCGCCGAGCGCAGCACCTGCGCCAGCTCGTCCCGGATCTCGATCCGTCGGTCCTCACCGATGCCGTCCAGCCCGCCCTCGTCGAACACCGTCACCGATGCACCGCGTCGACGGGCGGCCTCGATCGCATCGCGGACGTCGTCGTTCAGCAGGTCCGCCCCGCGCAGCTCGTCGCGCAGCCGCCCCTCCGCCAGTCGCGCCTCCAGCCGCTCGTCCTCGTCCAGCGCACCGCGCGTGGCGACGACCCGACTCAGCACGGGCCCGGCGACGGCGAGGGCGAACTGCGTGCGCAGTCGCCGCTCCCGCTGCCGCACGCGCTGCGTGGCGTGCCAGGCCGACACCGCCTGCTGGATCTCGGAGAGCCGCTCCGTGTCCCTGACCGCCCTATCCCAGAACATCACCAGGAGCTGCGCGACCACCACCCACATGATCGAGCCGACCACGCCCAGGTTCAGAGCGACGCCGACGCCGAGCGCCGCGGACGCCGTGGCGACCAGGATCAACAGGGCCGACCACCCGATGACGGGTCGCCGCCGAACGACGCACACGACGGCCAGCAACCCGAGGCCGCCGATGTACCACGTGGCGAACGGTGCCGTACGGTCGGCGGGGTCGAGGGACACGGTGACCAGGACCGGGATCACCGCGGTCGCCGCCAGCGCGAGCAGCGACGTCCACAGCGGCATCCGCACGGTCGCGGGATGCCCGAGGATCGCGACGGTGACCACCGCGAGGAACAGTCCGATACCAAGCACCATGAGCAGCGGTGCCGTCGGCTGCTCGATCCACCAGACACCACGCGCGACGAAGTACAGCGCGAAGCCCACGGCCAGCGACGTCGCGACACTGCGCACCGTCCGGTTCACGAGCGCTCCCATCCGAGCGTGACCGTCGTGCCGTCCTCATCCGACACGATCTGCGCGCTGCCGGCGACACCGGCCATGCGCGCGAGGATCGATGCGCGGATGCCCAGCCGGTCGGGGCCGATCGCGTCGACGTCGAAGCCGGGGCCGTGGTCGGAGATCGTGACCGCGATCCCCTCATCGCCGTGGCCTTCCGCGACGATGTGCAGTCCACGTCCGTGCGCGTGCGTCACCGCGTTGCCGATCGCCTGCCGCGCCGCGAGCACCAGTGCTCTGGCGGCACGTCCGGGGATGAGGCCGATGCCTCCGCGCTCCTCGACGATGGCGTCCGCGCCGAGCTCCGACAGCGCCCGGCGCAGCTCGACGACGATCTGTGCGGTGCCGACCGGTTCGTCGCTGCCCTCCTCCGCCACCGCGGCCTCCGTGTTGGCCAGCCGCGTCAGCGCCTCCCTGGCCATCGCGACCGCGAGCTCCTGTGCCCTCTCCCCGTCCGCACGCTCCGCGGCGATCAGCGCGGCGAGCACGCTGTCGTGCATGAGCGCCGACATCGCCACCCGCTCCTCCTCCGCGGCGGCCGCGGCGGCCGCAGTGGCGTAGGACGCCACCGCCGTGCCCCTCGCCTCGTCGACGCCCCCCGCCACCGACCGGAACATCCAGCCGAGCGACACGATGACCACGCCCAGGATCAGCGTGAACGACACGTCGAACGCGGTCGTGACCCAGAACTCGCGCGAGAACCCGCCCTGCACCAGCCGGACGTAGCCGTACACGAACGGCACGCCCACCGCCCACGCGAACTGCAGCCGCAGCGGGAAGGCCAGCATCGCGGCGACCACCCCGACGTTCACCAGGAAGAAGATCCAGGGCTGCGCGCCGGCGACCTTGTCGGCGGGGTCGACGACGACGGGCCACGCGGCGAGCGCGACCACGTAGACCACCGCGAAGATCCCCGCGGCGACGCGTACCGCGCGGCCGACCAGGCACGCCACGAGCATGACGATGAGCGGGACGAAGACGACCACGAGCAGGAGCATGTGCGGCACATCGGCCCTGGACAGGGTCGCGATCGCGGCGATGAGCGCCTGCACGCCGAGCACCGCCGAGCCCAGCGCCACCACGATCGCGAGGATCCGCTCCATCCGCTTCGACGTGAAGCGCTCGAAACCGCTCTCCACGCTGCCGGGAGACGGGATCTTGCTCCAGGCGTCGCGGACGCTGAGCGGCTCAGTGGGCACTCGGCGCCCCGTCGGCGGCCACGATGCCGTCCTCCATCGCCCGTCGCAACAGGTCGACCTTGGTGGGGGCGGGCCGCCCGACCTCGACGTACTTGACCCGGATGCGGGTGATGTTCTCCTTCGCGGTGGAGTAGGCGACGCCGAGCCGCTCGGCGACCGCCTTCAGCGGCAGCCCCGTGGCATACAGTCGCAGGACCTCGCGCTCTCGCGTGGAGAGCTGGGCATCCGCGAAGGCCCGGTCGCCATCCACCGCGCTCGCCCACTCGACATTGTTCAACGCCTCGCCCTGGGCGACCGTGCGGATCGCGTCGAGCACGTCGTCGAGGGCCGAGGACTTGCTGACCACGCCGGCGGCACCCGCCGCGAGCGCCTCCCGCACCGCGGCCGGCCGGTCGGCGACGCTGTGGATGACCACGCTCGCCCCGTCTGCCACGAGCGAGGTGACGTTCTCGGTGACGGTCGTCCCGTCACCGAGGGTGAGGTCGAGCACCACCACGTCGGCGGGCGGCACGACCGCGCTGGACCGCCACGTCAGATACGACCCCACCGTGCTGCCGGAGAACACCACGGTCTGCCCGTCGCGGGCGAACGCGGCCTCGAGACCGAGGCGGACGGACTCGTGGTCGTCGATGAGGGCGACGGTGCTCATGCCCACAGCCTACTGAGTCCCGCTCGCGGGTCGCCGCGCCGTCAGCGGGTGAGGAGCGCGACGACCTCGAAGTGATGCGAGTGCGGGAACAGGTCGAAGCCGCGCAGCGTCCCCACCCGCCACCCGAGCTCGCGGAACGTGCCGAGGTCGCGGGCGAGCGCCACCGGGTCGCACGCCACGTACACGACCGCCTCCGGGGCGAGCGCGTGCACACCCTCGACGACCGCGCGACCCGCACCGGCGCGCGGCGGGTCGAGCACCACGGCGCCCGTACGACCGCGGCTCGACGCGCCGGAGAGGAAACGGTCGACCCTGGCGGTCACCGCCGACACCTCGACCGGAGCGAGATTGACCTTGGCGTGCTCGGTCGCCCGCCTGCTCGACTCGACGGTGACGATGTCGGTGCCGCCCAGATCCGCCAGCGTGCGGGCGAACAGTCCCACCCCGCCGTACAGGTCGTAGTGCGTCGCCCCCGGGTCCACCCGCCCGTCGAGCAGCCCGTAGACGGCGGCGTCGAGCACCGAGGCCGCGCGCGGATGCACCTGCCAGAAGCCGCCGGCGTCGACCTGGAACACACGGTCGCCCACGCGCTCGTGCACGACCTCGGGCGCGGGTCGGCGGCCTCGGCGCGGAGCCCGCCGCTCGGACTCGGGGTGACGCAGCACCCGGACCTCGCCGTCGGCCGGCTCGACGAGCTCGATGCGGCCCGGCTCACCACCGTCGAGCGCGAGAGCGGCGGCCTCGACCGCCTGCCGCGCAAGCGGGTACGAGCCGACCGGCACCACGCGGTGGCTGCGCGCCGCGAACGGGCCGACGACACCGCGGTCGTCCACGTGCAGGGTCACCCTGGTGCGCCAGCGCGCGCCATCTCCGGACTCCACGGCCTCGATCTCCGGCGCCTCCAGCCCGGCGCCGGCGAAGCGGTCGAACGCCTCGCTCAGCACCTGGCGCTTCAGGACACGCTGCTGCCCGAGCTCGATGTGGCCCAGGTCGGCGCCGCCCGGACGGTCGGCGGGGTCGCGCGACACGTCGGCCTCCGGCCACAGGTGCGGGCGCCGGTGCGGGGAGGCCTGGACCACCTCGACCGTCTCGGCGCGCCAGAAGCTGCGCGTCTCCGCGTCCGCAGCACCCGCGGGGGTGAGCAGCCGCGCCCGCACGCGCTCTCCGGGGATCGCGTCGGAGACGAACACCACACGACCCTCGTGACGGGCGACGAAGGTCCCTCCGTGGGCGATGCCGGTGATGTCGAGTTCGAGCACGTCGGCTGCGGAGGAAGTCATCCTTCGAGGATACGGTGGTGCACATGCGCGTCTGCCTCGCCTCCACGTCTCCCGCCCGGCTCATGCTGCTGCGCCACGCCGGCATCGAGCCACTCACCCTCGCGCCGGATGTCGACGAGGACGCCCTCGCCGCCGCGGCCGAGGAGCGCGTGGGCCCGCTCGCACCCGCCGACCTGGTGCTGCTGCTCGCCAGGGCCAAGGCGGCGGCCGTCGCCGAGCGGCTGAGCGCCGACGGCGACTTCGACGGCCTGGTGATCGGCGGCGACTCGATGTTCGAGCTCGCCGGACGCGTGTACGGGAAGCCGTATACCCCCGAGGAGGCGACGCGCCGCTGGCAGGAGATGCGCGGCGCCACCGGGGTGCTGCACTCCGGGCACTCCGTCTTCCGGGTCTCCCCCGGCGCGACCCCGGTGGAGGCGACCGCCGTCGCGGAGGCCGCGGTGACCTTCGCCGACGACCTGGACGACGCGGAGATCGCCGCCTATGTCGCGTCGGGTGAGCCCCTGCTCGTGGCCGGTGCCTTCACGGTCGACAGCCTGGGCGGTGCCTTCATCACCCGTGTGGAGGGCGACCCGTCCACCGTGGTCGGCATGTCCCTGTCGACCGTGCGCCGCCTGGCGGGTGAGCTCGGGGTCCGCTGGACCGACCTGTGGTCGTAGACTCCCCTCCACGTTTTCGATCGTTTCTTGTCGAGAGTCGTCAAAGGGATCGGGGGGCTACTCGCTAGGCTGGCAAGCATGCCTGCAATCGCCAAGGTGCTCATCGCCAACCGCGGCGAGATCGCCGTCCGCATCATCCGTGCCGCACGCGACTCCGGGATCGCCTCGGTCGCCGTCTACGCCGACCAGGACCGTGACGCGCTGCACGTGCGTCTCGCCGACGAGGCCTACGCGCTGAGCGGCTCGACCAGCGCCGAGACCTACCTCCAGATCGACAAGATCCTCTCCGTCGCCCGCCGCGCCGGTGCCGACGCCGTGCACCCCGGCTACGGCTTCCTCGCCGAGAACGCCGAGTTCGCACGCGCCGTGATCGACGCGGGCATCACCTGGATCGGCCCGTCGCCCGAGGCCATCGAGGCCCTCGGCGACAAGGTCACCGCGCGTCACGTCGCCGAGAAGGTCGGCGCCCCGCTCGCCCCCGGCACCCCCGGCCCCGTCGCCGGCGCCGACGAGGTCGTGGCGTTCGCGAAGGAGTACGGCCTGCCCATCGCCATCAAGGCCGCGTATGGCGGTGGCGGACGCGGGCTCAAGGTCGCCCGTGAGCTCGACGAGGTCGCCGAACTGTTCGAGTCGGCCACGCGCGAGGCGGTCGCGGCCTTCGGTCGCGGCGAGTGCTTCGTCGAGAAGTACCTCGACAAGCCGCGCCACGTCGAGACCCAGTGCCTGGCCGACGCCGCGGGCAACGTCGTCGTCATCTCCACGCGCGACTGCTCGCTGCAGCGCCGTCACCAGAAGCTCGTCGAGGAGGCTCCGGCCCCGTTCCTCACCCCGGAGCAGAACGAGCAGCTCTACACCGCGTCGAAGGCCATCCTCAAGGAGGTCGGCTACGTGGGGGCGGGGACGTGCGAGTTCCTGATCGGCGCCGACGGCACGGTCTCGTTCCTCGAGGTCAACACGCGCCTCCAGGTCGAGCACCCGGTGTCGGAGGAGGTCACGGGCATCGACCTCGTGCGCGAGCAGTTCCGCATCGCCGCGGGCGGCACCATCGACTACGACGACCCCCAGCCGCAGGGCCACTCGATCGAGTTCCGCATCAACGGCGAGGACCCGGGTCGCGGCTTCCTCCCCCAGCCGGGCCCGATCCACGTGTTCAAGACGTTCGGCGGCCCCGGGATCCGCCTCGACTCCGGCGTGACCGCTGGTGACTCCGTCTCTGGCGCCTTCGACTCCCTGCTCGCGAAGATCATCGTCACCGGCAAGGACCGTGCCGAGGCGCTCGAGCGCTCGCGCCGCGCCCTGGACGAGTTCGAGGTCGCGGGTCTCCCCACCGTCATCCCGTTCCACCGCAAGGTGGTGCGCGACGCCGCCTTCACGGCGGAGGACGGCGACTTCGGCGTCTACACGCGCTGGATCGAGACCGAGTTCGACAACGACATCCCCGCGTGGGACGGCGAACTGGAGTCCCCCGCCGCCGCAGGTGCACGGCACACGGTGGTCGTCGAGGTCGGGGGCAAGCGCCTCGAGGTGAGCCTCCCCGACCGCGTCGCGGTCTCCGCCGGCTCGTCCGGACGGCCCGCTGTCGTGCCGCCGTCGCGCCGCAGCCACACCACCACCGCGAACGCCGGCGCCTCCGGCGACGCCGTCAAGTCGCCCATGCAGGCCACCGTCGTGAAGGTCGCGGTCGAAGACGGCCAGCAGGTCGTCAAGGGCGACCTGGTCGTCGTGCTCGAGGCCATGAAGATGGAGCAGCCGCTGCAGGCGCACAAGGACGGCGTCGTGGGCAACATCAACGCCGACGCCGGGGCCACGGTCTCCGCCGGACACCAGCTCCTCACCATCAGCTGACACCCGGAACACACAGGAAAGGGCACCCCGCCGCGGCGGGGTGCCCTTTCCTGTGTGTCCGGAGGAGCGGGACTCAGGAGATGTTCACCAGGTGCATGGCCCGGCTCGCATCGGTGATGCTGCTGGACAGCGACGGGTACGCCGCGAACACGCGCGAGACCTGGTCGACCGTGAGGCGCCGTTCGACGGCGATCGCGATCGGGTAGATCAGCTCGGACGCCTTCGGCGCGACGATCACGCCGCCGATCACGGTGCCGGAGCCCTTGCGGGCGATGAGCTTGACGAACCCGTCCTTGATGCCCATCATCTTCGCGCGCGGGTTGGCGGCGAGGGGCAGCTTGTAGACCATGCCGTCGGCCAGGCCGTCCTCCACGTCCTTCACCCCGTAGCCGACCGTGGCGATCTCCGGGGCGGTGAAGATGTTCGACGTGATCTTGATGAGCTCGAGCGGGATCACGATGTCGCCGAGGGCATGGAACACCGCCGTGCGGCCCTGCATCGAGGCCACCGAGGCCAGGGGGAAGAAGTTCGTGCAGTCGCCCACCGCGTACACGTTCGGCACCGACGTGCGGGCCACCCGGTTCACGCGCACGTGGCCGGAGTCGTCGAGCTCGACGCCCGCCTCCTCCAGCCCGATGCCCGCGGTGTTCGGGATCGAGCCGACCGCCATGAGGCAATGGCTGCCCTCGACCGTGCGGCCGTCGGAGAGCGTCACCGTCACGCCGTCGCCCGTGACCTCCACCTTCTCGGCGCGGGACTTCGACAGCACCTGCATGCCGCCGCGCTTGAACACCTTCTCCAGCACCCGGGCGGCGTCCTGATCCTCGCCGGGGAGCACCTGCTCGCGGCTGGAGACGAGGGTGACCTTCGCGCCGAGGTTCATGTAGGCGGAGGCGAACTCGGCGCCGGTGACTCCGGAGCCGACCACGATGAGGTGCTCGGGAAGCGCCTTCATGTCGTACAGCTGCGTCCACGTGAGGATGCGCCTGCCGTCGGGCTTGGCGGAGTCGAGCTCGCGCGGCGACGCGCCGACAGCGACCACGATGGTGTCCGCCTCGACGCGGTCGAAGTCGGTGCCGCGCTCCCCCGTCGAGACCACGATCGCGTTCGGACCCTCCAGACGACCGTGGCCGGAGAGGATGCGCACGCCCGCGTCGAGAAGGGTCGTGCGCATGTCCTCGGACTGCTGCCCGGCCAGCGCGACCAGCCGCTTGTTGACCGCGGCGAGGTTGATCGCGATCTCGGGCTTGAGCGGCTTGCCGTTCTCGCCCTTCGCGTAGAAGTTCACGCCGAGGTCGCTCGCCTCGGAGATCGCGACCGCGGCGTCGGCGGTCGCGATGAGGCTCTTCGACGGCACCACATCGGTGAGCACGGCCGAGCCGCCCACCCCCACGCGCTCGACCAGGGTGACCTCGGCTCCGAGCTGGGCGGCCGCCAGGGCCGCCTCGTAACCGCCGGGTCCGCCGCCGAGCACGGCGACGCGCTGAGTGCGCTCGAAAGTGGTGGAAGACATGCTTTCCATTCTTCCCCAATCCTGGCCCCCGAGCCTGCACCTTCCTAGAGTGGATCCATGCCTGAAACGCACAGCAACCCCCTCGACGACCCCTCCGCGAACCCGTTCGAGGTGGCCGCCGCGGCCGCCTCCGACATCGCGCGCCTCACCGGCGTCGAGAAGCACGACATCGCCCTCACGCTCGGCAGCGGCTGGGGCAAAGCCGCCGACCTCATCGGCGAGACGGTCGCCACGATCCCCGCGACCGAGGTCACCGGATTCTCCAAGCCCGCCCTCGAGGGACACGTCGGGACGCTGCGCAGCATCCGCACCCCCGGCGGGAAGAACGTGCTGGTGATCGGCGCGCGCACCCACTACTACGAGAACCACGGGGTGCGTCGCGTGGTGCACAGCGTGCGAACGGCCGCCGCGACGGGGGCGAAGATCATGGTGCTCACCAACGGTGCCGGCGGCATCCGCGAGACCTGGAAGCCCGGCCAGCCGGTGCTGATCAGCGACCACATCAACCTGACCGCCGACTCGCCGCTCGAGGGGGCGACGTTCATCGACCTCACCGACCTGTACGCGAAGCGTCTGCGCGACGTCGCTCGGAGCATCGACCCCGACCTGGACGAGGGCGTCTACACGCAGTTCCGCGGTCCGCACTACGAGACCCCGGCCGAGGTGCAGATGGCGAAGGCGATCGGCGGGCACATCGTCGGCATGTCCACCGCGCTGGAGGCCATCGCGGCGCGCGAGGCGGGCATGGAGATCCTCGGGTTCTCGCTCATCACGAACCTCGCCGCCGGCATCCAGCAGACACCGCTCAGCCATGCCGAGGTGATCGAGGCCGGGCGGGAGGCGGAGCCGGTGATCTCCGCACTGCTGGCGAGGGTGGTCGAGGCCCTGTGAGCGAGGAGCGGCTCGCGCAGGCCCGCGCCTGGCTGCGGCAGGACCCCGACCCGCAGACCAGGGACGAACTCGCCGGCGTCGTGACCAGGGCCGCCGCGGGAGACGCCGCGGCCGTCGCCGACCTGGACGACCGCTTCGGCCGTCGGCTCGCGTTCGGCACGGCCGGACTGCGCGGTGAGCTCGGCGCCGGGAGCAACCGGATGAACAGGGTGCTCGTCGCCCAGGCCGCCGCCGGGTTCGCCGCGTACCTCCGCGAGCGCGCGGGGGGCGGCACGCCCACCGTCGTGATCGGCTACGACGGCCGACGCAACTCCCGGGTGTTCGCGCAGGACTCTGCCGAGCTCTTCGCCGGGGCGGGACTGCGCGCGATCCTGCTGCCGCGCCTGCTGCCGACCCCGGTGCTGGCCTTCGCCGTACGCCACCTCGACGCCGCCGCCGGCGTGATGGTGACGGCGAGCCACAACCCGCCGAACGACAACGGCTACAAGGTGTACCTCGGCGGCGCCGACCAGGGCTCGCAGATCGTGGCCCCCGCGGACGCCGAGATCGCCGCGCACATCCAGCGGGTCGCAGACGCCGGAGACGTGCGGTCGCTGCCGCGCTCCACGGAGTACGAGACGGCGGGCGAAGACGTGGTCGAGGCCTATATCGCCGCGACCGCCGCCGTGGCCCCGGCTCCGGACGACGCGGCCGGGCTGCGGTGGGTGTACACGGCCATGCACGGCGTGGGCTGGGAGACGGTGTCGCGCATCGTGAAGGCCGCGGGCTACCCGCAGCCGCTCGTGGTCGACGAGCAGCTGCGCCCCGACGCCACCTTCCGCACGGTGTCGTTCCCCAACCCGGAAGAGCCGGGTGCCATGGACCTCGCGTTCGCGAAGGCCCGGCGGACGCGCGCCGACCTCATCCTCGCGAACGACCCGGACGCCGACCGGCTCGCCGTGGCGATTCCCGACGACACCGCGCCGGAGGGCTGGCGCCGGCTCACCGGCAACGAGGTGGGCCTGCTGCTCGGCGCCCGCGCCGCCCGTGCGGCCGCCGGCACGCCCGGAGCCTCGCTGGCCTGCTCGCTGGTCTCCTCCCCCGGTCTCGGCGCGGTCGCCGCGCACCACGGCCTCGACTTCCACGAGACGCTCACCGGCTTCAAGTGGATCTCGCGGGCCCCGGGCATCGTGTTCGGTTTCGAGGAGGCGCTCGGCTACCTCGTGAACCCCGAGACCGTGCGGGACAAGGACGGCATCTCCGCCGCCGTGGCGCTGCTCGGGCTCGCCGCGGAGGCGCGCGGGCGCGGCGCGACCATCGCGGATCTGCTCCGCGAGCTCGGCGACACCTACGGGCACTTCGCGAGCGCCCAGGTGTCGGTGCGCGTGGCCGATCTGGCCCTCATCGGCACCGTCATGCTGGCGCTGCGGACCCTGCCGCCCACGCAGATCGGCGGGCGCTCCATCGCCTCGGCGGAGGACCTGCTGAACGCCGCGGACGGTCAGCCGTCGGGCGACGTGCTCCGGTACCGGCTGAGCGACGGCTCGCGCGTCATCGTCCGCCCGAGCGGCACGGAGCCGAAGCTCAAGGTGTACATCGATGCGCGGGGCGACTCGGCGGAGGGAGCGGCTGCGGCCGTCGCCGAGCTCGAGGCCGGAGTGCGCGCCCTGCTGGACGAGCGCTCCTGACCATGCCCGAGCGGACCGTCGTCGTGAGCGCGCACAACGGCGTGCACGCGCGCCCGGTCGCCGAGATCGTCCGGCTCGTGCAGGCGCACGACCGCCCGGTGACGCTGCGCACCGCCGACGGGACGACCGTCGACCTGAGCAGCGTGCTGGCGGTCATGGACCTCGCGATCGTGCCGGGCGATGCCGTCGTGCTGGAGACGGCGGCATCCCCCGCCGCGGAGACGCTGCTGGACCGGCTCGCCGACGTGCTCGCACCGCGGGGCTGAGCTCAGCCGTCGATCACCGCCACCAGCTCGTCGAGGAACGCCTCGAACGTGGTGCCGCGCCGCACGATGCGCTGCACGCTGTCGCGCTCGCTGAACACCTCGACGAGCTGCTCGAACACGGTCTGGAAGGCCGCGCGGTCGCCCTCGCTGAACGCGGCGAGCGCGACGACCTGCACGCGGGCATCGCCCCAGGCCGCGGACCCCTCGGCGACCCCGATCGCGATCGCAGTGCGGGTGGCCGTCATCTGCAGCGCGTGCGGCACGGCGAGCGCGTCGGTGAACGCCGTGGACGACAGGCGTTCGCGCACGATCGTGTTCTCCACGTAGTCGTCGCCGATCAGTCCGGCCGCCACCAGCCGCGCGCCGAGGAGCCGGATGATCTCCTCCTCCCCCGCATCGGGCAGCGGGAAGACGTAGGCGTCGTGCAGGAAGTAGCGCGCCAGCTCGGCCCGCAGCCGCGTGAGACGCCGGCCGCGGCGGACGCGGGCCGCGGCCTGCTGCACGCGGTCGACGTCGGCGTCGGTGAGGAACGGCTGGATGCGCACGAACCGCTCACCGGGTGAGCCGGGCTCGATCGTGCTGAGCACCAGGTCGGTGTCGAACGACGCCCAGTCGGGGTCGACGTTCGTGACGACGCTCGTGACCTCGATCGCGGAGCCGAGGGAGCGGTCGACGCTCGACCGCAGCAGCTCGTGCAGCTCGTAATAGCCGGGGCACACGATCGTCGCCGTGAGGATCGACTCGGCCTTGCGGCTGCGCTCGAGACGCCCGCCGACGTGCATCGCGATGTAGGCGATCTCGTCGTCGTGGACGGGGGTGCCGAGGCGGTCGTGCAGCCCGCTCGCGATCGACACCGCCACCTCGAAGATCATCGGATAGGTGGTCTTGAGCGACCGCGTGAGCGGGTTGCGCGTGAGGGCGCTCTCCTCCGCCCGTCGCCGCAGGTTCTGCACGTGCAGCGCGAGCCGCAGCACGAACGTCTCGTCGACCAGGTCGACCTGGAAGTCGTCCGCGGCCCTGGCGATCTCGGCCCGCACGGCCGCGTCGACCTCCGGCGCCACTCCGCTGCGCGCGACCTCGCGGGTCTCGTCGCCGCCCGGCGCCACGATGCGTGTGAGCACGAGGGACGCGAGGTGGGCGCTGTCGCCCTCGCCGAGCATCACGCCGAAGTGCTCGGCGGCGAGACGCGCGATCACGGCGCCCACGCGAGGGATCTCCGGTCTGGCCCCGGTCGGCGGCGTGTCGAGTGACCGCCCGGCGGCCACCCGCTCCGCGGCGATCGCGATGTGCAGCAGCACGTCGGCGATCGCGAGCTCGTTGACGTAGTAGCCGAGCTGTCCGAGCTCCCCCACCAGGGCCGACTTGAAGGGCGCGACCGCCCGCGGATCGACCGCCGTGCCGGACAGCGCGCGGCGGAACACCTCCGGGTGGAAGGACGCGTCGTCCATCTCGTCGTGCGCGAGCCGGCTGAGCAGCCGCCGCTGGGCCGCCTCGTCGCCACGCAGCCGCACGATCTCGCGCGAGCGGTCGAGGGTGAGGTCGGTGCCGTCGAGCAGACCGCGCACGCGCACGAGGTCGGCCTCCAGGGTGGCCTCGCTCACGTGCAGCTCGTCGGCGGCGTCGAACACGTCGACGCCCTCCGGCGCGTCGAGCAGCATGCGCACGAGCGCGTGCAACCGGTCGCGGGGCGTGGCCTCGCGGCCCTGGCGCACCCGTTGCGCGCCCCGGGCGCCCGACCCCGCGCGATAGCCGGCGGGTCCCGACTCCACCACGGCCGCGCCGGGCGTGCGGGCGTTGAGGGCGGCGACGTACGACCGGATGCTCCGCGGGGTCACGCCGAGGAGGTCGGCCAGGCTCCCGGCGGTCGCCCAGCCCTCCTGCCGCAGCAGCAGCGCGAGGAGCTGATCCTGGCGCTGGCGCGACATGACTCCCCCTGCTCTGGCGTGCTGACCGCACTGTCTCGACGTGTCTCCATGATGTCAGCCCGACGGGCGGGGCGCGCGGAAACCGAGGTTCCGCAGGGGCGGAAAGGAACGTGTTGGCGCGACCCCGCTCCGCGTTCTCAGACTGTTCTCAGGAAAGGCGGCATCGATGAGGATCCTCGTGGTGTGCGGCGCTGGCGCGTCGAGCACGTTCGTCGCGCAGCGGTTGCGCAGGGCGGCGGAGTCCGTCGGCCTGGACTGGGATGCGGCGGCCGGAACGGAGAGCTCCGTCGCCGCAGGGCGCCACGACCTCGTGCTCATCGGCCCGCACCTCGGCGACCGGCTCGCCGACATCCGCCGCGTCGCCGACGGCCCGGTGGCGCTGCTGCCCGACGACGTCTTCGCCGACCGCGACGGCAGCCGCACCCTCCGGCTTGCCCGCTCGATCCTCGCCGACGCCGGCGAGACACCGAAAGGAACACCATGACCGCCACTCGCACCGTCCGGATCGGCTCCTCGCACGGCCTGCACGCCCGCCCCGCGAAGATCTTCGCGCAGGCGGCCAAGGATTCCGGTCTCGCCGTGACCATCGCGAAGGACTCCGGCAAGCCGGTCAACGCCGCCAGCATCCTCGGCGTCATCGCGCTCGCGGTCGAGCACGGCGACTACGTCACGCTCACGGCCGAGGGCGACGGCGCGGAGGACGTGCTGGACACGCTCACCGAGCTGCTGACCACCGATCACGATCAGGACGCGGCCGGATGAGCGAGCTGCGCGGGGTGGGAATCGGCCTCGGCGTCGCCCAGGGACCGGTCGTCCGGATGACCGAGGCACTGCCGGCGCCGGACGACTCGCCCAGCACCGCGGGCGCCGATGCCGAGCGCGCGCGAGCCCGCGAGGCCGTCGCCACGGTGGCACGGGAGCTGACCGCGCGCGGCGAGGCCGCCGGAGGAGCGGCGCAGGAGGTGCTCGAGGCGCAGGCCATGATCGCCGAGGACCCGACGCTGCAGGACGAGGTGGATGCCCGCATCGACCGCGGCGCCACCGCGGAGTGGGCCGTGCACGACGCGTTCGCCGGGTTCCGCGCGACGCTGGAGGCCGTGGGCGGCTACCTCGGGGAGCGCGCCGCCGACCTCGACGACATCGCCCAGCGCGTGCTCGCCCGCCTGCGCGGGGTCGACGCCCCCGGCGTGCCGAACCCCGGGCACCCGTTCGTGCTGGTCGCGCGCGACCTCGCCCCGGCGGACACCGCGCTGCTCGACCTCGACCAGGTGCTCGCGCTCATCACCACGGACGGCGGCCCCACGTCGCACACCGCGATCCTCGCCCGCGAGAAGGGCATCGTCGCGATCGTCGGGGCGTCCGAGGGCACCGCCCTCACCACGGGCGAGACCGTGATCGTCGACGCCGCAGCCGGGGTCGTGACCCGCGAGCCCAGCACCGCGGCCCTGGCCCGAGCCGCGGAGCGCGCCGCGGCCCGACGCTCGGCCGTCGATGCACCAGCCACTCCCGGCGCCCTCGCCGACGGCACGCCCATCGCGCTGCTGGCGAACCTGGGGAAGCCTGCGGACGCCGCCGATGCGGTCGCTCGGGGGGCCGAGGGCGTCGGGCTGTTCCGCACCGAGTTCCTGTTCCTCTCGGCGTCCCAGGCCCCGACGGTGGCGCAGCAGCGCGAGTCGTACCGCGAGCTCCTGACGGCGTTCCCCGGCCGGAAGGTCGTGGTGCGCATGCTCGACGCGGGCGCCGACAAGCCCCTGGCCTTTCTCAACGACGCGCACGAGGAGAACCCGGCCCTGGGGCTCCGCGGCCTCCGGGCGCTGCGGGCGAGCGAGGACATCCTGCGCGAGCAGCTCACGGCGCTCGCGGAAGCCGACGCCGAGACCGACGCCGACCTGTGGGTTATGGCGCCCATGGTCGCGACGGTCGAGGAGACCGTGTACTTCACGGGGCTCGCACGCGAGTACGGGCTGAAGACCGCCGGGGTCATGGTCGAGGTCCCGTCCAGCGCCCTGCTGGCCGACCGGGTGCTCGCCCACGCGGACTTCGCCTCGATCGGCACCAACGACCTCACGCAGTACACGATGGCCGCCGACCGCCTGCTCGGCTCGGTCGCGTCGTTCCAGGACCCGTGGCACCCCGCCGTGCTCCGCCTGGTGCGCGAGGTCGGCGCGGCCGGTGCCCGTCTCGGCAAGCCCGTGGGGATCTGCGGGGAGGCCGCGGCCGACCCCCTCCTCGCCGTCGTGCTCGTGGGTCTCGGGGCGACCAGTCTCTCGATGGCGCCGTCCGCGTTGGCCGACGTGCGCCGCGCCCTCTCCGAACGCACCGCTTCCGACGCGCTCAGCCTGGCGGAAGCCGCGCTGGACGCCGACGACGCCTCCTCCGCCCGAACCGCCGTGGCGACCCTCGCCGCGGCACTCCCCCCTCACCAGAAAGAGACGACATCATGACGACGACGTCACCTGCCGCCACGAGACCCGGCGGCCTCCGCCTGGGTGTCCAGCGCTTCGGCACCTTCCTCTCGGGCATGATCATGCCGAACATCGCGGCCTTCATCGCCTGGGGCTTCATCACGATGCTCTTCATCCCCGCCGGCTTCTTCGGCGCGGACAGCCCCTTCGGCTGGCACTGGGCCGGGGTCGCCGAGATCATCGGCGGCGGCGGCGACTCGGCCGTGATCGGCTGGCAGGGTGCCATGACCGCGGTGGCCGAGGGTGACGGCGGCAACATCCTGGCGTACGTCGGGCTGGTCGGCCCGATGGTCACCTACCTGCTGCCGCTGCTGATCGCCAACACCGCGGGCCGCCTGGTCTACGGCGAGCGCGGTGGCGTCGTGGCCACGATCGCCACGGTCGGCGTGATCGTCGGTACGAACATCCCGATGTTCCTCGGCGCCATGATCATGGGACCGATCGCCGCATGGCTCACGAAGCAGATGGATCGCCTGTGGGACGGCAAGATCCGCCCCGGGTTCGAGATGCTCGTGAACAACTTCTCGGCGGGCATCCTCGGCATGATCCTCGCGATCGTCGGCTTCTTCGCGTTCGGACCGGTCATGCTCGGCATCAGCACCGCGCTGGGCGCCGCCGTCGACTGGCTCGTGGGACTGAACCTGCTGCCGCTGGTGTCGATCATCGTCGAGCCCGCGAAGGTGCTGTTCCTCAACAACGCCATCAACCACGGCGTGTTCACCCCGCTCGGCATCGAGCAGGCGACCGAGACCGGCAAGTCAATCCTGTTCCTCATCGAGGCGAACCCAGGTCCGGGCATCGGCCTGCTGCTGGCGTTCAGCTTCTTCGGGGTCGGTGCCGCGCGGGCGTCCGCGCCCGGAGCCGCGATCATCCAGTTCTTCGGCGGCATCCACGAGATCTACTTCCCGTACGCGCTGAGCAAGCCGGCAACGATCCTCGCCCTGATCGCGGGTGGAGCGACCGGTGTCACCACGAACATGCTCCTCGGCGGAGGCCTGGCCTTCCCGGCGGCGCCCGGCAGCATCATCGCGGTGACCGCCGCGGCGATCGGCCCCGGCGTCGCGAACCTGCTCGTGGTCTACCTGTCCGTCATCCTCGCTGCCGCCGTCACGTTCCTGCTCACCGCCGTGATCCTGCGGGCCTCGCGCAAGCGCGACCTCGCGGCGGAGGGCGACACGTTCGGTGCGGCGATCGCGCAGACCGAGGCGAACAAGGGCAAGTCGTCCGCCGCGATGGACGCGCTGCGCACCTCGTCGGGCGCTGCGACAGCGACCGCCGCGACCGAGGCGCCCGCGACCGCGGTCGCCGACCGGCCGATCTCCACGATCGTGTTCGCGTGCGACGCCGGCATGGGCTCCTCGGCGATGGGCGCCAGCGTGCTCCGCAACAAGATCAAGAAGGCCGGGATCGAGGGCGTCACCGTGACCAACGCGGCGATCGCGAACCTCGACGGCACCGCCGACCTGGTGATCACGCAGCAGCAGCTCACGGAGCGGGCGCAGACGAAGTCGCCGAACTCCATCCACGTCTCCGTCGACAACTTCATGAACTCGCCGAAGTACGAAGAGGTCGTCGAGATGGTCAGGGAACAGCGAAAGGACGAAGAATGAGCGTGCTCACCCTCGAGCAGATCCGGATCCACCCGTCGGGTGCGACGCGGGACGACGCTCTCCAGGAGGCGACGGACATCCTCGTCGCCGCCGGAGCGGTCACCCCCGCCTACGTCGACGCGATGCGGCAGCGCGAGCAGACCGTGTCGACCTACATGGGCAACGGGCTCGCGATCCCGCACGGCACCAACGACGCGAAGGACGCCATCCTCGCCTCGGCCCTCTCGGTCGTGCGCTACGACGGCGGCGTCGACTGGGACGGCGAGCAGGCGACCTTCGTGATCGGCATCGCCGGTGTCGGGGACGAGCACCTGGAGATCCTGTCGCGCATCGCGATCCTGTTCTCGGACGAGGACGACGTCGCGAAGCTCGCCGCGGCGCAGACCCCGGAGGAGCTCTACACGCTCCTGTCGGAGGTGAACGAGGCATGAAGGCGGTCCACTTCGGGGCCGGCAACATCGGGCGCGGATTCGTCGGCCTGCTGCTGCACGAGGGCGGGTACGAGGTCGTGTTCTCGGATGTCGCCGGGGCTCTCGTCGACGCCATCAACGCGGTCGACGAGTACACCGTGCACGAGGCCGGCCCCGGGGGGACCGATCACGTCGTCACCGGGTTCCGCGCGGTGAACAGCCGCACCGACCCCGATGCCGTCGCGGAGGAGGTGGCGACCGCGGACGTCGTCACCACGGCCGTGGGACCGACGGTGCTGCGCTTCGTGGCGCCGTCGATCGTCGCGGGGCTCGCGCTCCGCTCCCCCTCGGCCGCGCCGCTGCAGGTCATGGCGTGCGAGAACGCGATCGGCGCGACC
Source organism: Microbacterium sp. PF5 (assembly GCF_004794315.1). Classification (NCBI taxonomy): domain Bacteria; kingdom Bacillati; phylum Actinomycetota; class Actinomycetes; order Micrococcales; family Microbacteriaceae; genus Microbacterium; species Microbacterium sp. PF5. The sequence continues at coordinate 23,557 of NZ_SSDQ01000077.1, forward strand.
GACCAGCTGCGCGCCGAGGTCGCCGCGGCCGCCGGGTCCGACGCCGAGGCCCTGCTGTCGCGCGCGGTGTTCGCGAACACCGCGGTGGACCGCATCGTGCCCGCGCAGCCCGAGGGCGCGGGCGTCGACGTCACGGTGGAGCCGTACGTGGAGTGGGCCATCGAGTCGGGGCCGTTCGGGGAAGCGCCGCCGCACATCCCGGGGGCGCACTTCGTCGCGGACCTCGCGCCGTACATCGAGCGCAAGCTGTTCACGGTGAACACGGGACACGCCGCGACCGCGTACTTCGGCGCTCGCGCGGGCATCGAGCGCATCTCCGACGCGCTGGCCGACCCCGACATCGCCGCCCGGGTGTCCGCAGCCCTGCAGGAGACATCGGCCGTGCTCGCGGCGGTGCACGGTCTCGATCCGGCCGAGCTCGCCGCGTACCGCGCCACGATCCTCGACCGGTTCCGCAACCCGGAACTGGTCGACACGGTGCAGCGCGTGGGGCGGCAGCCGCTGCGCAAGATCTCCCGCCACGAGCGTTTCATCGGCCCCGCCGCGATGGCCGCGGAGCGCGGGCTGCCGACCGGGGCCCTGGTGGCCGCCGTCGCCGCCGCTCTCGAGTTCGACGACCCCGCGGATGAGCAGTCCGTCGAGCTCCAGGCGCTCCTGCGCAGCGAGGACGCCGGAGCGTTCACGACCCGCACCACCGGACTCGACCCCGAACACCCGCTGTACGACGCGGTGCGCGAGGCCGTCGCCGCCCGGCAGACCGTCCTGCGCGACACCTGATCCGCCGCGGCGACCGTCCACGACGCGCCCCCGCGCACCGCTACGATCGGTGCGCGGGGGCGTTTTTTCGAGCACAGCGACGTGCGGGGAGCGGGATGAACAGATACGCCGTGATCGGCGCGGGGCCGTCGGGCCTGGCAGCAGCCAGAGCGCTGCAGAAGCGCGGCATCGCCGTGGACGGGTACGAGGCGTCGCACGGCGTCGGCGGCCTGTGGGACATCGACAACCCGCGCAGCACCATGTACGAGTCCGCGCACCTGATCTCCTCGCGCACCACGACCGAGTTCGCGGAGTTCCCGATGCGGACCACCGCGGACTACCCGGGGCACCGCGTGCTCAAGGGGTACTTCACCGACTACGCCGAGCACTTCGGCCTGACAGGGCTGTTCCGCTTCGACACGGCCGTGACCAGGCTCGAACCCCGCGACGGCGGCTGGGACCTCACCGCCACGGGACCGGACGGCGAGCACACCCGGTGGTACGCGGGCGTGGTGCTCGCGAACGGCACGCTCGCCACGCCGAACGTCCCCTCGTTCCGCGGTGCGTTCACGGGCGAGCTGCAGCACACCAGCGCGTACCGGTCGCCGCAGCAGCTCGCGGGGAAGCGCGTTCTGCTGATCGGCGCGGGCAACTCGGGGTGCGACATCGCCGTCGACGCCGTGCACCATGCGGCGTCGGTCGACATGAGCGTGCGCCGCGGCTACTACTTCGTGCCGCGCTACCTGTTCGGGCGTCCCAGCGACACGCTCAACCAGGGCCGACCGCTGCCCGCCCGGCTCAAGCAGGCGATCGACACCCGCGTGCTGCGGGCGTTCACGGGCGATCCGGTACGGTTCGGCTTCCCCCGGCCCGACTACCGGCTGTACGAGTCGCACCCGATCGTGAACACGCTCGTCCTGAACCACCTCGGCCAGGGCGACCTGCGCATCCGACCCGACATCGACCGCTTCGACGGCTCCACGGTGCACTTCCGCGACGGGAGCGCGGACGACTACGACCTGGTCCTGCTCGCCACCGGCTACCGCCTCGACTACCCGTTCGTCGATCCGGAGCACCTGCACTGGCGCGGAGCGGCCCCGAGGCTGTTCCTGAACGTGTTCCCCTCCTCCTTCAACGGGCTGTTCGTGATGGGCATGATCGAGGCGTCGGGGATCGGGTGGCAGGGGCGCTACGAGCAGGCCGAGCTCCTCGCCTCCTACCTGCACGCGGTGGAGACGGCTCCCGAGCGCGGCGTGCGATTCCGCGAGCGGGTGACCGGGGCCCCGTGGCCGGACGTGACCGGCGGCTACCACTACCTCGGCCTCGACCGGATGGCCTACTACGTGAATAAGGACGCCTATCGCCGCGCGGTCCGGCAGGAGCGGCAGTCGCTGGAGGCCGGGGCGTGAACGTCGACGACGTGGTGCTCTCCTTCACCCCCGGCACGCTCACGATCCTCAACGTGGTGCTCGGCCTGATCATGTTCGGCATCGCGCTGGACACGTCACCGCAGGACTTCCGCGTCGTGGCGAAGCACCCGAAGCCGTTCGCGATCGCGATCCTCGCCCAGCTCCTGCTGCTCCCCGTCGCGACGTTCCTGCTCACGCTGGTGCTGCCCGTCCCGCCGTCGATGGCGTTGGGGATGCTGCTGGTCGCGTGCTGTCCGCCCGGCAACATCTCGCAGGTGCTCACGCATCGCGCGGGCGGCAACGTCGCGCTGTCCGTGTCGCTCACGGCGGTCGGCAACCTGGTCTACATCGTCGCGATGCCGCTGAGCATCACGTTCTGGGGGTCGCTGCACCCGACCGCACGCACGCTGCTGCGCGACATCTCGCTCGACCCGTGGCGCATGCTGCTCGAGATCCTGCTGATCGTCGGTCTCCCGTTCGCCCTCGGGCTGCTGCTGCGGGCGAAGCTGCCGGGGGTGAGCGCGCGCGTGCAGCCCTTCGTGAAGTGGTTCAGCCTGCTCGCACTGCTGGGCTTCATCGTGGCCGCCCTGATCGGCAACTGGACGGTGTTCGTGCAGGTGCTCGGCATCATCCTCCTGGTGGTCGCCGTGCACGATGCGGTCGCGCTGGCCCTCGGTTACGGCACGGCCGTGGTCGGCGGACTGGGCACCCGCGAGCGCAAGGCCATGACCTTCGAGGTGGGCATCCGCAACGCCGGGCTCGGCCTGGGCCTGGTCTTCCTGTTCTTCGACGGGCTGGGCGGCATGGCCATCGTGGCGGGCTGGTGGGGCATCTGGGACATCATCGCCGGACTCGTGCTCGCCGGGCTGTGGGCGCGGCACACCCGACGGCGGACCGGAAGCCCCGACGGCGATGCGAGTGGTCGCATGAGCATCGAGGCGGCCTGATGCGGCGGGTGCTGATCACGGGCGGTGCGGGTTTCCTCGGCACGCACGTCGCGAGCGCCCTCGCGCGCCGTGACGACGTGGAGCTGGTCGTGGCCGCGGATGTGCGGGATGCCCCCGCGCGGGACGGCGTCGTGAACGCGCTGCTCGACGTGACCGATGCCGCAGCCGTCGCGCCCCTGCTGCGCGCCCACCGGATCGACACCGTGGTGCACCTCGCCGCGATCGTGAATCCGGGTCGCGACGTCGACCGGGAGTACCGGGTCGATGTGATCGGCTCCGCGAATGTGCTCGCCGCGTGCGTCGAGACCGGCGTCCGCCGGATCGTCGTGTCGAGCTCGGGCGCCGCGTACGGCTACCACCCCGACAACCCCGCCTGGAACGACGAGAGCACGCCTCTGCGCGGCAACGACGCGTTCCCGTACGCGCGCCACAAACGGCTGGTCGAGGAGATGCTGTCCGACTGCCGGAGCGAGCACCCCGGACTCGAGCAGGTCGTGTTCCGCATCGGGACGATCCTCGGTCCGACCGTGCGGAATCAGATCACCGCGCTCTGGGACGGGCGGCACATCCTGCGCATCGCGGGCTCCGACTCCCCCTTCGTGTTCGTCTGGGTCGACGACGTCGCGACCGCGATGGTGCGGGCGGCGACGGACGGACCGGCCGGGGTGTTCAACGTTGCCGGAGACGGGCGTCTCACGGTGCCGCAGATCGCCGCGCGGCTCGGCAAGAGACAGCTCGTGGTCCCCGCGTGGGCACTGGACGCGGCGCTCCGCCTGGGACGGATGCTCCGGCTCACCGAGCACGGGCCGGAGAAGGTGCCGTTCCTGCGCTGGCGGCCCGTGCTGTCCAACCGCCGACTCATCGAGGATTTCGGCTTCACGCCCACGCGCACCTCGGCGGAGGCGTTCGAGGAGTACCTGGCCACGCACCCCTCCGTCTCCCGCCGACGGGAGTAGCGTTGCCTCCGTGCAGAAGAAGCCCCGCCGCCGCATCCTGAGACGTGTCCTGTGGGCTCTGGCCATCGTGCTGGTCCTCGCGATCGGCGGTGTGCTCGCCTACACCCAGATCGGGGTCATGCCGGCCGAACCGGGTCCGCTCGCCGAGGTCCGTGCCAATTCGGCGATCACCGTGACCGACGCCGACGAAGGCATCGTGCTGGAACCCGCCGACGGCGACTCGGAACGGGGCCTGGTGTTCATCCCGGGCGCCAAGGTCGATCCGTGGGCCTATGCGGCCCCGCTCCAGGGCCTCGCCGAGGAGGGCATCACGGTCGTGATCACCCGGCCGTGGTTGAACCTCGCGTTCTTCGACCCCCGCGGCCTGGACGACTTCACGTCCGCGGCGCCCGATGTCGAGTCCTGGGCCGTCGGCGGCCACTCCCTGGGCGGCGTCCGCGCCTGCCAGCTCGCCACCGCCGCCGATGCCCTGGTGCTGTTCGCGTCGTACTGCGCGAACGACCTGTCCGATTCCGAGCTCCCGGTGCTCAGCGTGGCCGGGAGCGCGGACGGCCTGTCCACCCCGGAGAAGATCGCCGATGCGCGGCCGATGCTCCCCGCCGACGCCGAACTCGTCGAGATCGACGGCGCCTCTCATGCCTCGTTCGGTGATTACGGGCCACAGGCGGGCGACGGCGAGCCGACCCTGTCCGAGGAGGAGATGCGCGCGCAGCTCACCGACATCGTGGGCGGGTTCCTGTTGTCGGTTCCCCGCTGACCGGCACCTCTCAGCCGAGGACGGGGTCGAGCAGCGGGTGCAGGTGCCGGGTGCCGAGCACGAGCGACGCCGTCCGCGCCCCGGCCTCCAGCGCGGCGGCGAGCCCGGCTCCGCCCAGTCGGGCGTCCAGCACGCCGGCGAGGAACGCGTCGCCTGCGCCGTTGGTGTCGACGACCGTGGTGGGCACCGCGCGCACGCGCACCTCGGTCCCGTCCGCATCGATCGCCACCGCGCCGTCCGCGCCGAGCGTGCACACCGCGAGCTGGGCGCCCGCGTCGACCGTGGCCCGCAGGAACTCCACCGGAGAGTCCAGGCGGTCGGCGTTGCAGAACACGGCATGCGCGGCGGCGAGGAACGGCCGGTGGAACGCGGCCGTGCCGTCGTAGTCGTGCACGTCCACCCAGAGCGGCGTGCCGCTCCGCCGTGCCAGCGGGAGCAGGCGCAACGGTTCAGCGGCCAGGTCAAGCACGACCGCGTCCGCCACCGCCAGCTCTGCCGCCAGGGCCGCATCGTCGCGCCCGTCGCCCGCCTCCGGCGTCGCCAGGTACAGCGACACGCGCTCCCCCGCCCTCGTCATGAGGTTCAGGTGGCGCTCCGTCACGCCGTCCGACCAGTGCACGGGGACTCCGGCCGCGGCCAGGGCGTCGCGCACCCGCCGGCCGTCGTCGTCCGACCCCGCGATCGCGTGCAGCGCCACCGCGCGCCCGAGCCCGGTCAGGCTCAGCGCCTTGCCCGCACTCGTGCCGCCGACCGTCTCCCAGCTGTCCTCGGCGAACTGCATGTGCGGTTCCGGCTCCGGCAGCCGGTCGAGCACGACGATCCTGTTCCAGGCGGCGGGACCGACGATGACGACCGCGGCCACGCGTCAGCCGATCCGCGACACCAGGGCGTCGAGCCCCATGCCGTAGTCGATGCGCACCACGGGAAGCGCGAGCTTGTCCGTACCGATCTGCACGTACCCGGGCTCGATCGTCCGCGCCATCTCAAAGCCGGCCTGCGCCACGCCCTGCTTCGCCGTGTCGTTGTAGTGTCCGAAGGGGTAGGCCATGACCTCGCGGACGCCCAGCACGTCGCCCGAGGCGTTGAGGTCGGCGGCGATCTGATCGGCCGTCCAGTTCACCATCCGCCCCTTGCCGTTCTCCCCCGCCTGGTGCAAGTCGTTGGTGTGCGAGCGCCGCAGCACGTAGATCGACGGGGGCGGATCGGTCCGGTAGGCCGTGATCATGAACGAGGTCGACAGCAGGCGGTACTTGTCGATCACGGGCACGGCGAGGTCGAACCAGCTCTGGTCGGCGTCGTCGTCCGTGATGATGACCGAGCGCGCGGGCAGGAACAGCCGGCCGTCGATGAACGCGCTGAGCTCGTCCCACGTCGGCAGGTAGAAGCCCGTGGTGGCGATGTGGTTCATCTGCGCGTCGAAGTCGCCGATGTAGGCGTAGTTCCCGCGCAGCCAGCCTGTCTCCCCGTCCGGGTTCGATGTGAACTGGTGGTACATGAGGATCGGCACGCGCGTGCCCTCCGCCGCGTTCTCCTCCGGGGTCTTCCAGGCCGCGAACAGCTCGATCCGCTGGTCGTCGCACACCACGGGGTCGGCGCCGTTGACGCGGGCCTCCGGAGTGAAGGCTGCCGCGTCTGCCGCCGTCGGGTACCACCCGGCGAACACCTTCCCCGCCACGGCCGGGATCGGCAGCGCGACGTACAGGCCGTTCTGCCACTGCAGCTGCGGATCCGCCGGGGCGCCCTCGCCGGCGAAGCTCACGGCACACGCCAGCGGGTTGTCGGCGTCGGCCAGCAGCTGCTCGACCGCGGTCAGCGGCGTCGGCGACGGCGACGGCTCGGGGCGCGGCGACTCCGTCCGCGCCGGTGCCGCCTCGGCCGCCCCCCGGTTCAGCAGCAGGTATGCCGCCGCGCCACCCCCGACCACCAGCACAGCGGCGAGCGAGATGATCAGTGCGACGCGCCCCCGTCGCTTCCCCCCGGAAGCCACGGTCAGGCGTCGAATCCCTCGGCGATCATCTCCACGAGCTCCTCGCGTTCCTCGACGGGGAGGAACGCGGCGGCCGCGGCGTTGAACTGGAAGGTCTCGAGGTCGTCGAGGTCGTAGTCGAACGTCTCCACCAGCAGCGCCAGCTCCCGCGTGAGCGAGGTCGCGCTCATGGTGCGGTTGTCCACGTTCACGGTGACGGCGAAGCCCAGCTGGTAGAGCAGGTCGAACGGGTGGTCGGCCAGCACGTTGCCCCAGGCCGCGACGGCCCCGGTCTGCAGGTTCGACGACGGCGACAGCTCGAGCGGGATCTCGCGGTCTCGCACCCAGCGGGCGAGCTCGCCGAAGCGCACCTGCACCTCGTCGCCCTCCTGCGTGACGACCTCCAGGTCCTCCGCGATGCGCACACCGTGGCCCAGCCGCAGCGCGCGCCCGTCGAGCAGCGCCGAACGGATCGATGCGAGTCCGGCGGCCTCTCCCGCGTGAACGGTCACGGGGAAGAAGTTCTCGGCGAGGAAGTCGAACGCGGCGCGGTGGTTCGACGGCGGGAAGCCGTCCTCCGGCCCGGCGATGTCGAAGCCCACGGCACCGCGGCCGCGGAAGTCGACCGCGAGCTCCGCGATCTCCCTGGCGCGGTCGGTGTGCCGCATGGCGGTGATCAGCTGGCCGATGCGGATGCTGCGACCGTTGCGGTCGGCGGCGTCCTCGCCCTCCTCGATGCCCTGCTGCACGGCCTCCACGGCCTGTTCCAGCGTGAGCCCCGCGGCCTGGTGCTGCTCGGGCGCCCAGCGCACCTCTCCGTAGATCACGCCGTCGGCCGCGAGATCCTGCACGAACTCGCGCGCGACCCGGGTGAGCCCTTCGCGCGTCTGCATGACGGCCGTCGTGAGGTCGAATGTCTTCAGGTATTCGACCAGCGAGCCGGAGTCGCTCTGCTTCGCGAACCAGGTGCCCAGCGCGCGCGGGTCGTTCTCCGGCACGTCGAGCCCGATGGCGTCCGCGAGTTCGATGATCGTCGCCGGCCGCACGGCCCCGTCGAGGTGGTCGTGCAACGACACCTTGGGCAGGCTCCGCAGGGAGACGCCGTTCAGGCTGGCATCGCCGTTCGCATCGATCGACATGGGGATCCTCTCGGTCGCGGGACTTCGGTTTCAGGCTACCGTCCGCGGCCTCAGGCCGTGATGCGCTCGCGGACGATCGGCCCGGCCTCCGGGGCCCGGTCGCCGAGCTCCCACGCCCCCTCCAGCGCCTCGATCGCGCGGGGGAACCGTGCCTCGTCGGCCGCGGACAGGGTGAACAGCGGCTGCCCGGCGGTCACGCGGTCGCCCGGCTTGGCGTGCAGGTCGATGCCGGCCTCGTGGATGACCGGATCCTCGGCCCTGGCCCGCCCGGCACCGAGGCGCCACGCGGCGATCCCGAAGGGCAGCGCGTCCATGCGCGTCACGACACCGTCGGACGCGGCGGTCACGACGTGCGTCTCCCTCGCGACCGGGAGCGCGGCGTCGGGGTCGCCGTCCTGCGCGCGGATCATGGCCTTCCAGCTGTCCATCGCGCGGCCGTCGTCGAGAGCGGCCTCCACGTCGGCGTCGGGCTGCCCGGCGAGGGCGAGCATCTCCCTGGCGAGGGCGACGGTCAGTGCCCGCACGTCGTCCGGGCCTCCGCCCGCCAGGATCTCGACGGACTCGCGCACCTCGTTGGCGTTGCCGATCGCGCGGCCCAGCGGCACGTTCATGTCCGTGAGCAGCGCGGTCGTGGCGACGCCGGAGTCGGTGCCGAGTGCGACCATCGTGCGTGCGAGCTCCCGCGCGCGGTCGATGTCCTGCATGAAGGCGCCGGAGCCGAACTTCACGTCGAGCACGAGCGCGTCGGTGCCCTCGGCGATCTTCTTCGACATGATGCTCGACGCGATCAGCGGGATCGCCTCGACCGTCCCCGTCACGTCGCGCAGCGCGTACAGCTTCTTGTCGGCGGGGGCGAGGCCGGAACCCGCGGCGCAGATCACCGCCCCCACGTCGCCCCGCATCTGGGCGAACATCTCCTCGTTGCTGAGCGCGGCGCGCCAGCCGGGGATCGCCTCGAGCTTGTCGAGCGTGCCCCCGGTGTGACCGAGGCCGCGTCCGCTGAGCTGCGGAACGGCCACGCCGAACGAGGCCACCAGCGGTGCGAGCGGCAGGGTGATCTTGTCGCCGACACCACCCGTGGAGTGCTTGTCGACCGTGGGCTTGCCGAGGGTCGCGAAGCTCATCCGCTCGCCGGAGGCGATCATGGCGTCGGTCAGCACGCGGATCTCGTCGCGCTCCATGCCCCGCTGGAACACCGCCATCGCGAACGAGGCCATCTGCGCGTCCGAGACGTAGCCGCGCGTGTACGCGTCGACCATCCAGCGCAGCGCCGGCTCCGGCACCGCCCCGCCGTCGCGCTTGGCGCGGATCACATCCACGGCGTCGAACGGCTCAACGGTCATCGTGCGTCCTCCAGGTCGCGCGGCCCGAACGCATCGGGCAGCACCTCGTCGATCGTGCGGATACCGGAGACGGTCTCCAGCAGCATGCCGGGCACGGCGTGTTCGTACAGCAGCTGGCGGCACCGGCCGCACGGCATGATCGTGTCGCCGTCGTTGTTGACGCACACGAACGCGACGAGCTGCCCACCGCCCGACATGTGCAGGTCGCCGACGAGTGCGCACTCCGCACACAGCGTGACGCCGTACGAGGCGTTCTCCACGTTGCAGCCCGCGACGATGCGTCCGTCGCTGACGAGGGCGGCCGCTCCCACGCGGTAGCGCGAGTACGGCGCGTACGCCTTCGTCATCGCGTCGGCGGCGACCTGGCGCAGCTCGTCCCAGTCGATGTCGGTCATGACGGTCGTTCCTTCTTCCTGCGTCCTACGACTTGATGTACGGCTTGCCGTCGGCGGCAGGTGCCTTGATCTGCCCGGCGAACCCGGCGACCGCGAGCAGCGTCACCACGTACGGCAGCATCAGCATGAACTCGCCGGGGATCGGCGTCTTCAGGATCGACAGCAGGTTCTGCAGGTTCGTCGCGAAGCCGAACAGCAGTGCCGCCAGCGTCGCCCTGATCGGGTCCCAGCGGCCGAAGATCACCGCGGCGAGGGCGATGAAGCCGAGTCCCGCCGTCATGTCCTTGCCGAACTGCGGCACCGAGACGAGCGTGAAGTACGCACCGCCCATGCCCGCGATCGCACCGGCCAGCAGCACGTTCCAGAACCGCGTCGGGTTGACCTTGATGCCCACCGTGTCGGCGGCCTGCGGGTGCTCACCGACGGCGCGGAGCCGCAGCCCCCAGCGGGTGCGGTACAGCCCCCACGCGACGACGGCGACCGTGAGGAACATCAGGTAGCCGATGAACGTCTGGTTGAACAGCACGGGACCGATGATCGGGATGTCGCTGAGCAGCGGGATCTCGATCCGCGTGAACCGCACCGGCGTGTTCAGCTCGGCCTCGTTGGGTGCCAGGAGCGCGCCGTACAGGAACCCGGTGAGACCGGTGACGAGCACGTTCAGCACGACACCGACGATGACCTGCTCGACGAGGTACTTGATCGCGAACGCGGCGAGGACGCTGGCGACCAGCACGCCGCCGACCATCGCGCCGATCAGACCCACGAACGGGTTGCCGGTGATGCTCGACAGCAGGGCGGCCGAGAACGCGCCGAGCAGCAGCTGCCCCTCGATGGCGACGTTGACCACACCGGCGCGCTCGCCGATCACGCCGCCGAGGGCGCCGAACACCAGCGGGACCGACAGCGACACCGCGCCGAACAGCAGGCTCGTGACGGGGACGAGGCCGCCCGCGGACGCCCACACCAGGAACCCGAACACCGCGAACACACCGTAGGCAGCGACCAGCCAGAGCGAGGTCAGACGATACACCCATGCCCGCAGGAACGAGGCGACCGTGATCACGACCAGCACGGCGAACACGAACCAGAAGGTCGACGAGGTGGGCAGGGCCACGTCGGGCAGTGCGAACGCCGACGACTGGTCGGAGAGCCGGAAGGTGCTGGTGCCGCTACGGGGTACCGCGAGGAACAGCAGCGCGAGCAGCACGGTCAGCACGGCGAGCACGATGGGCGCCTTGAGGTGGCGCTCCTTCACGGTCGCGAGCTGGACGGTGCCGTCTGCGGCCTCGGTCTGTGCGAGCGACATCATGCCGTCACCGCCTTCTTCGCGGCCTTGGCTCTCGCCTTGGCGGCCTTCTCCGCGTCGGACTTGGGCAGGAAGAACACGGTGCGCAGCAGCGGCGGCGCGGCGATGAACAGCACCACGAGCGACTGCACGACCAGCACGATGTCGACCGGGATGTCCTGCGCCTGCATCGAGAACGATCCGGCCTTGAGCGCGCCGAACAGGATGCCGGCGGCGAACGTGCCCCACGCGCGGCTGCGGCCGAGGAGGGCGACGGTGATCGCGTCGAAGCCGATGCCCGCGTCGATGGTCTCGGTGACGCCGGTGGTCACAGCGCCCTGCAGCTGGTTCATCCCCGCGAGTCCGGCGAGGCCTCCCGCGAAGAGCATCGCGTAGACGTAGATGCGCTGCACGCTGATGCCGGCGGCGCGGGCGGCGTGCGGGTTCTCGCCCACGGCGCGCATGCGCAGGCCGAGGGAGGAGCGCTCGAGGAGCCACCAGACGAACAGCGTCGCGATGATCACGATCACGAAGCCCACGTCCAGCAGCGGGAACTGCGGGCCGAGCAGCGTCGGGAACTGCGCCGACTCGGGTGTCGGCGAGCCGAGCGCCTGGTTCGTGCCCGGCTTCTGCAGCAGGCCGGGCGTCCGGATCATCCACAGCAGCAGGTAGTACGCGATGTAGTTGAGCATGATCGTGAGGATCACCTCGTGCGCACCCGTGCGGGCCTTGATGAGACCGGCGATCGCACCCCACAGCGCCCCGCCCGCGATGCCGGCGAGGAGCGTGACGGGCAGGTGCAGCCACAGCGGCAGGTCGAGGGAGAAGGTCAGCAGCGCCGCGACCGCGACACCGATGAGCATCTGGCCGCGCGCACCGATGTTGAACAGACCGACGCGAAACGCGAGCGCCACGCCGAGACCGGCCGCGATGAGCGGCGCGGCGAAACCGAGCGTGTTCGTCAGCGGACGGATCTGCGCGGCGAAGTCGGCTCCGCGGGCGTTGAAGATCGCGCCGCGGAAGAGCGCCTCGTAGCCGTTGTAGACGGCGTTCCAGGCCGCCGCCAACGTGTCGGTCGGACGGGCGAAGAAGTACCCGGACGCCTCCTGCACGTCTTCGTTCGTGAAGGCGATGAGGATGCCGCCCACGATGAGCGCGAGCACGATCGCCAGGATCGTGGTGACGGCGCTCCCCCGCAGGATCTCCTTCAGGACGACGTTCGCGCGGGGAGGCGGCGGGACGTCGGAGGGGTCGCGCGGCACGGTGCCGGTGCTCGTGGCGAGCTGTTCGGGTGGGAGCCCCTTGGTCGCGTCCCCTGCGCCTGGTGTCGCTCCGCTCACGCGGCCACCTCTCCTTCGGCCGCACCGGCCATCATGAGTCCGAGTGTCTCCCGGGGCGTGTCACCCGGGACGATGCCGACGATCGTGCCGCGGTACATGACCGCGATCCGGTCCGCGAGAGCTGCGACCTCGTCCAGCTCCGTGGAGACCACGACGACGGGGATCCCGGCGTCGCGCGTCTCGATGATCCGCTTGTGGATGAACTCGATCGAGCCGACGTCGACGCCGCGAGTGGGCTGCGCCGCCACGAGCAGGCGCAGGTCGCGGCTCATCTCCCGGGCGATGACCACCTTCTGCTGGTTTCCACCCGACAGCGTGCCCGCCGGGGTGTGGGGCCCCTGCGCGCGGATGTCGTACTCCTTGATGCGCTCGCGCGCGAACTCCTCGAGCACGGCGCGCTTGAGGGTGCCGGCGCGGCTGAACGCCGGGTCGTCCGAGCGGTCGAGCACCAGGTTCTCGGCGACCGAGAACCCGCCGACCAGGCCGTCCTCCGTGCGGTCCTCCGGGACGAACCCGACTCCCGCGTCGAGGATGGCGCGCACGCTCTTGCCGACCAGCTCCTTGCCGTCGAGCACGATGCTGCCCTCGACGCGCGCCGCGAGACCGACGATGGCCTCCACGAGCTCGGTCTGCCCGTTGCCCTGCACGCCGGCGATCGCGAGCACCTCGCCCGGTCGCACGGTGAAGTCGACGCCGTCCACGACGATCGCGCCGGCCGGGGTGAGCACCCGCAGTCCGGACACCGCCAGGCCGCCCTCGCCCAGTCGCGGCGGTTCCTTATGCACCGTCAGCTCGACCGCGCGGCCGACCATGAGCGAGGCGAGCTCCGCGTTCGACGCAGTCGGCGACGCCTCCCCCACGATCCGGCCGAGACGGACGATCGTGATGGTGTCGGCGACCTCCCGCACCTCGCGGAGCTTGTGGGTGATGAACACGATCGCGGTGCCCTCGTCGCGCAGCTGCCGCATGATGCCCATGAGCTCATCGGTCTCCTGGGGGGTCAGCACCGCGGTGGGCTCGTCGAACACGAGCACCTTCGCGTCGCGCGAGAGCGCCTTGATGATCTCGACCCGCTGCTGCACGCCGACGGGCAGGTCGCCCACGATCGCGTCGGGGTCGATGTCGAAGCCGAAGCGCGCGGCGACGTCCCGCACGTGCTGGCGGGCCTTCGCGATGTCAAGGGTGCCGAGCGCCTTGGTCTGCTCGTGGCCGAGCATCACGTTCTCGGCGACCGTGAACACCGGTACGAGCATGAAGTGCTGGTGCACCATGCCGATCCCCGCAGCCATCGCGTCACCCGGGCCGCGGAAGTGCTGCACCTCGTCGTCGAGGAGGATCTCTCCCTCATCGGCCTGGTACAGGCCGTAGAGGACGTTCATGAGGGTGGACTTTCCCGCGCCGTTCTCCCCGAGGAGGGCGTGGATCTGCCCCGGTTCGACCACCAGATCGATGTGGTCGTTGGCCACGAGGCTGCCGAATCGCTTGGTGATGCCGCGAAGTTCGAGCTTCATATCTGCACCTTATCCAGAAGTGTCATTCAGGAGAATCGTCGTCCGTCCACGGCACGGGGCGAGTGGCAGCCTGCTCACCACTCGCCCCGTGTCGGACCGTTTCAGATCACGGCGAGTTCTTCGACTCCACCGTGATGTCGCCGGAGATGATCTGCTCCTGCAGCGTCTTCAGCTCGTCCATCAGGCCCTCGGGCAGCTGGGACTCGAAGTCGCCGAAGCCGGACAGCTTGACGCCCTCGTTCTCGAGCGTCCCGACGTAGGGCTCCGGGTCGAAGTCGCCCTTGGCGGCCGCGATCGTCGCGTCGTGCACAGCCACGTCGATGGCCTTCATGATCGACACGAGCGTCATGCCCGCAACACTCGGGTCGGCAACCGCGAGGTCGCTGTCCACGCCGAGCATCAGGGTGTCCTTGCCGCTGTCGGTGATGGCCGCCGCGGCGCTCTGGTAGACGGGGCCACCGACCGGGAGGATCACGTCGACGCCCTGGTCGAGCACGCCCTGAGCGGTCTGCTTGGCGGTGTCGTTCGCGTCGAAGCCACCCGTGAAGGAGCCCTCCTGCGTCGCCGCATCCCATCCGAAGACCTGGACCGAAGCCGACTTGTCCTCGTTGTACTTCTCGACACCGAGCTGGTAGCCGTCCATGAACACGGCGACCGACGGGATCTGCATGCCGCCGAAGGTGCCGACCTTGTTCACACCGCTCTGCGCCGACCACGCCGCGGCCGCGTAGCCGCCGAGGTAGGCGGCCTGAGCCGTGTCGAACACGAGGGGCTTGATGTTGGGCGCGTCGACCTCGCCGTCGAAGTCGTTGTCGGCCCAGTCATCGATGATCGCGTAGTCGATCTCGGGGTTCGCGAGCGCCGACTCGACCGTGGCGGCCGACAGCTTGAAGCCGACCGAGACGATGAGCGAGCAGCCCTCGGACACCGCGGTCTCGAGGTTCGGCGCGTAGTCGTTGTCGTTCGCCGACTCGAACTCGAGCGGCTTGATGTCGAGCTCCTCGGCGGCGCTGTCCATGCCCTCCTTGGCCGACTGGTTGAACGACTTGTCGTTCCAGCCGCCCGCGTCGGAGATCAGGCAGGGCAGGAAGTCGGAGTCGGCCGGCTTGTCCGATCCCCCGGCCTCGTCGGTCGGTGCCTGGCCGCAACCGGCGAGCGCGAAGATGACGCCCGCGGCGACGGTCGCGCCGAGAAGCTTCTTGGTGGTGGAGATGGTCAACTCATGCCTCCCTCAACGGAACCGCGACCATCGCGGATCGATCAAAGTTACCTAGTGTTTCAGCCTTCGTGCACGCACGTCGCCCCCGGCGCTGGCGAAAGGTTACAAAGCTGAAATCAACCCACCCGATGAGCACCGATCACTGCTCATCAAAGCACGTCGCCCTGTCCGTTCAGCTTCAGCGACTCCACGACGCCCTTCACGCGCTGCGCGTTCTCCACCGTCGTGACGAGAAGCGCGTCGGGGGTGTCGACCACGACGATGTCCTTGACGCCGACGAGGCTGATGACGCGGGAGGTCTGGCTGACGAGGATGCCGCTGGCGGCATCCGTGAGCACCCGCGCCCGCGGCCCGAGAACGGCGAGGTCGTTCTTCCTGCCGTTGGTGATGAGCTTGGTGAGCGACGCGAAGTCGCCGACATCGTCCCAGTCGAAGTGCCCGGGGACGACGGCGAGGCGACCACGACGCGCGGCGGGCTCGGCGACCGCGTAGTCGATCGCCGTCTTCTTGAGGCGCGGCCAGATGCGGTCGACGACCGGGCCCCGTCGCTCGCGATCGTCCCACGCCTCGGCCAGTTCGAGCAGCCCGGCGTGCAGCTCCGGCTCGTTCGCGGCGAGCTCGTCGAGCAGGACGCTCGCCTTGGCGATGAACATGCCCGCGTTCCACAGGTAGCCCCGGTCGGCGAGGTACGCCTTGGCCGTCTCCAGGTCGGGCTTCTCCACGAAGCTCTCGACGAGCGCGGCCTCACGGGCACGCTCGACGACGAGCTCGGAGCCCTTCTTGATGTATCCGAAGCCGACCGCGGGCTCCGTGGGGGCGATGCCGATCGTGCAGATGTACCCCTCGCGAGCGACCTCGACCGCGTCCCGCACCGCGAACTCGAACACGCGCGTGCCGCGGATGACGTGATCGGCGCTGAACGAGCCGATGATCACATCGGGGTCGCGCCGGTGCAGCACGGCGGCGGCCAGTCCGATCGCCGCGGCGGACTCGCGCGGCTCCGACTCCAGGAACACGTTCAGATCGGCGATGCCGGGCAGCTCGGCCTCCACCGCCGCCCGGTGCGCCCGTCCCGTGACCACCGCGATCCGATCGGGTCCGGCGAGGGGCTCGAGGCGGTCCCACGTGTCGCGCAGCAGCGAGTGGCCGGAGCCGGTCAGGTCGTGCAGGAACTTCGGCGCATCCGCCCGGGAGAGCGGCCACAGCCTGCTGCCGATGCCTCCGGCCGGGATCACCGCGTAGAAGTCCTCGATGGGTTCGCTCACCCGGCCAGCGTACCCAGCCGGCCCGCTCGGTCCCCGTGAGCCGCTCCGCGGCGACGCGGTCCCGACCGGATCCGGGCGGCGCCCGCTGGTTAGGGTCCCCTTCGTCGCCCACGGCCTTCTCACAGGAATAGGATGGAGGGCGATCGGGCGTGCCTGCCCCTCCCCAGCACTTCGAGGGGTCGAGACGGCGCACGCGACCGAGTCACATCGATCCAGGGAGGACGACCGTGTCCACAAGCGCTCGCTTGACACCGTCGATTTCGGAAACCACGTCCAAGACCCCCCGCGGCACCCTCTACCGGGGTCGCGAAGGCATGTGGTCGTGGGTGCTTCACCGCATCACCGGAGTCGCCATCTTCTTCTTCCTGTTGGTGCACGTGCTCGACACGGCGCTCATCAGGGTGTCGCCGGAGGCGTACGACGCGGTCATCGGCACGTACAAGAACCCGGTCATGGCGCTCGGCGAGGTCGTGCTCGTGGCCGGCATCGTGTTCCACGCCATGAACGGTCTGCGCATCATCGCCGTGGACTTCTGGTCGAAGGGCGCCAAGTACCAGCGCCAGCTCTTCTGGGGCGTTCTGCTCGTCTGGGGCATCATCATGGCCGGCTTCGTGCCCCGCCACCTGATGCTCGCATTCGCCGGCTTCGGAGGAGGACACTGATGAGCGCTCAGACCGCCGTCGCCCCCGCCCGCCGTCAGCGCGGGGTGAACCTGGAGAAGTGGGGCTGGGTCTTCATGCGCGTGTCGGGCGTCGTGCTCGTCGTGCTGATCTTCGGCCACCTCTTCGTCAACCTCATGCTCGGCGAGGGCATCCACGCCCTCGACTTCGCGTTCATCGCCGGCAAGTTCGCCACACCGTTCTGGCAGTGGTGGGACGTGCTGATGCTGTGGCTCGCGCTCATCCACGGCGCCAACGGCATGCGCACGATCGTGAACGACTACGTGACCAACGCCACCGCCCGCAAGGCGCTCGTGTGGGCACTCGGGCTGGCCGCCGGCCTGCTCATCATCCTCGGCACGCTGGTCGTCTTCACGTTCGACCCCTGCCTGGGTGTGACCGAGTCCAGCACGCTGTGGGAGACCTGCCAGGCGCAGGGCTAGAAGAAGAGGCATACGAGAAGTGACTACCCAGACCCAGGATTCCGTCGTCCGTGACGGCGTGCACTACCACCAGTTCGACATCGTCATCGTGGGCGCCGGCGGCGCCGGGATGCGGGCGGCCATCGAGGCGGGCCCCGGCGCGAAGACGGCCGTGATCTCGAAGCTGTACCCGACGCGCTCGCACACCGGTGCCGCGCAGGGCGGCATGGCGGCGGCGCTCGCGAACGTCGAGGAGGACTCCTGGGAGTGGCACACCTTCGACACGGTCAAGGGCGGCGACTACCTCGTCGACCAGGACGCGGCGGAGATCCTCGCGAAGGAAGCCATCGACGCGGTCATCGACCTCGAGAACATGGGCCTTCCCTTCAACCGCACGCCCGAGGGCAAGATCGACCAGCGTCGCTTCGGCGGTCACACGGCCGAGCACGGCAAGACCCCGGTCCGCCGCGCCTGCTACGCCGCCGACCGCACCGGTCACATGATCCTGCAGACGCTGTTCCAGAACTGCGTCAAGCTCGGCATCAACTTCTTCAACGAGTTCTATGTGCTCGACCTCATCACCGTGAAGGACGAGGCGGGCAAGACCCAGATCGCCGGCGTCGTCGCCTACGACCTCGCCACGGGTGAGCTTCACGTCTTCCAGTCCAAGGCCGTCATCTTCGCGACCGGCGGCTTCGGGAAGATCTTCAAGACCACGTCGAACGCGCACACTCTCACGGGCGACGGCGTCGGCATCGTCTGGCGCAAGGGCCTCCCGCTGGAGGACCTCGAGTTCTTCCAGTTCCACCCGACCGGACTCGCCGGACTCGGCATCCTCCTCACCGAGGGCGCCCGCGGTGAGGGCGCGATCCTCCGCAACGCGTCGGGCGAACGGTTCATGGAGCGCTACGCCCCCACCATCAAGGACCTCGCGCCGCGTGACATCGTCGCGCGCTGCATGGTGCAGGAGGTCGCGGAGGGCCGCGGGGCCGGACCGCACAAGGACTACGTGCTGCTCGACTGCACGCACCTCGGCGCCGAGGTGCTCGAGACCAAGCTCCCCGACATCACCGAGTTCGCGCGCACGTACCTGGGCGTCGACCCGGTCGTGGAGCCCGTCCCCGTGATGCCGACCGCGCACTACGCCATGGGCGGCATCCCCACCAACAACAACGGCGAGGTGCTGGCCGACAACGACACCGTGGTGCCCGGCCTGTACGCCGCCGGCGAGTGCGCGTGCGTCTCGGTGCACGGCGCCAACCGCCTCGGCACCAACTCGCTGCTCGACATCAACGTCTTCGGCAAGCGAAGCGGCCGCAACGCCGTGGAGTACGTCAAGACCGCCGAGTTCGTTCCGCTCCCCGAGAACCCCGCCGCGTTCGTCTCCGGCATGCTCGAGGACCTGCGCAACAACCAGGGCACCGAGCGCATCGCCGTGCTGCGCAAGACGCTGCAGGACGAGATGGACAAGGGCGCGCAGGTGTTCCGCACGCACGAGTCGCTGCAGCACGTGCTGGGCGTGATCGCCGAGCTGCGCGAGCGCTACAAGAACGTGCACGTCGACGACAAGGGCCACCGGTTCAACACCGACCTGCTCGAGGCCGTGGAGCTGGGCTTCCTGCTCGACATCGCCGAGGTCGTCGTCTACGCGGCGCAGAACCGCGAGGAGAGCCGCGGCGGTCACATGCGCGACGACTTCCCGAAGCGCGACGACGAGAACTACATGAAGCACACCATGGCCTACCTGACGGGCGACCCGCACTCGTCGGACCCCAGCGACCACATCAAGCTCGACTGGAAGCCCGTCGTGTTCACCAAGAACGACAAGGGCGAGTTGAACTACCCGCCGATGGAGAGGAAGTACTGACCATGTCGAACGCCATCGCCGAAGCCCCCGCGGAGACGACCGAAGACACCGGCATCCAGTCCTTCATCGTCACGTTCAACATCCGCCGGTTCGACCCCGAGGTCGACGCCGAGCCGCACTGGGTCGACTACGACGTGGAGCTCTACTCCACCGACCGCGTGCTCGACGCCCTGCACAAGATCAAGTGGGAGGTCGACGGTTCGCTCACGTTCCGCCGCTCCTGCGCCCACGGGATCTGCGGCTCCGACGCCATGCGCATCAACGGACGGAACCGCCTCGCCTGCAAGACGCTGATCAAGGACCTCGACATCTCGAAGCCCATCTACGTCGAGGCCATCAAGGGCCTGCCGCTGGAGAAGGACCTCGTCGTCGACATGGAGCCGTTCTTCGCGTCGTACCGCGAGGTGCAGCCGTTCCTCGTCGCGAACTCCGTGCCGGAGAAGGGCAAGGAGCGCCTGCAGACCATCGCCGACCGCGAGGTCTTCGACGACACCACCAAGTGCATCCTGTGCGCCGCGTGCACCTCCTCGTGCCCCGTGTTCTGGACCGACGGTCAGTACTTCGGCCCGGCGGCCATCGTCAACGCGCACCGCTTCATCTTCGACTCGCGCGACGACAACGCCGCCGTGCGCCTCGACATCCTCAACGACAAGGAGGGCGTGTGGCGGTGCCGCACGACCTTCAACTGCTCCGAGGCGTGCCCCCGCGGCATCGAGGTCACGAAGGCGATCGCAGAGGTCAAGCAGGCGGTCCTTCGCGGACGCCCCTGAGGCATCTCCTCCCCCGCGCGAAGGGCGGCTCCGACTGCGGAGCCGCCCTTCGCGCGTCTCGGAGGCGTCCCGGCGTGGGGCGCCTTGGATAGGGTGGG
This sequence comes from Microbacterium sp. PF5, assembly GCF_004794315.1. Lineage (NCBI taxonomy): Bacteria > Bacillati > Actinomycetota > Actinomycetes > Micrococcales > Microbacteriaceae > Microbacterium > Microbacterium sp. PF5. The sequence goes on from NZ_SSDQ01000077.1 coordinate 43,664, forward strand.
GTCGTGTCCGACCCCACTGGTGCCGCGACCGAGCCCGGTCGTCTCGATGCGGCGGTCGAGCGCGCGACCGCGCTGACGCAGCGCACCCTGGGACTGTTCCCGGTGCGGGTGTGGCGACACTTCCTGCAGCACAACGGCTTCCTGCTCGCCGCGGGCGTGAGCTATCAGGCGCTGTTCGCCATCTTCGCCGCGGTGTACCTGGCCTTCGCCATCGCCGGTCTCTGGCTGGGCGGCAGCGAAGATGCGGTCAACGGCCTCATCGACATCATCAACAACTACATCCCGAACCTGATCCTCGATCAGGGCGGCGTGTTCACACCGCAGCAGGTGCAGGAGATCGCCTCCAACACGACCGGCGTGCTCGGCGTCACCGGCCTCATCGCCCTGGGCACGGTGATCTGGACCGCGATCGGCTGGGTCACCTTCTCCCGCCGCGCCGTGCGAGACATCTTCGGGCTCGAGCCCGACCGCCGCAGCTACCTGCTGCTGAAGGCCCGCGATCTGCTCGCGGCCCTCATCTTCGGGGTGGCCCTGATCCTCGGGTCGGCCCTCAGCTCGGCCAGTGCGGCCGTGCTGCGCTGGCTCCTCACCCTCCTCGGGTGGGACTCCGGATCGGACGGGCTGAACCTCAGCATCCGGATCGGGACCGTGCTCGTGTCCTTCGTGCTCCTGACCGGGGCCCTGGCCGCGATGGTGCGATTCCTCACCGGGACCTCGCTGCACTGGGGAGTGATCTGGCCGGGCGCACTCCTCGGCGGTGCGGCCATGACCGTGCTGCAGTTCGGTGTCGGCTTCCTGCTGAGCTACACGCCGTCGAACCCTCTCCTGGCCACGTTCGCGATCTTCGTCGGACTGCTGCTGTGGTTCCGCGTGAACGGCGTCGTGATGCTCGTCGCGGCGTCGTGGATGGCGGTGACGGCGCAGGACCGCGACCTGCCGCTCCTCGCCCAGACCGAGGCGGAGCGCCGCATCGACGAGCACCGGGCGCTGCTCGTCGCCGCGCGCATCCGAGCCCGAGACGCGCAGGCGGAGCGCGATGCCGCCCCCTGGTACCGCGTGTGGGCGACCGAGCGGGCGCTGCGCCGCGCACGGGAGGAAGTGGCGCACCTCGAGGCCACTGCCCCGCCGCCGCTGCCGGCGGGTTCCCCGCTGGCACAGCGTCTGCTCACAGAGCTCAACCACCGCCAGGACCGCGGTGATGTCGGAGGCGCTCGTTAGGCTGGAGGAATGCCTCATCTGCGTATCGCCACGGTCAATGTCAACGGGATCCGAGCGGCGGCTCGCAACGGGATGAGCTCGTGGCTCGACGCGGCGGACATCGACATCCTCACCCTGCAGGAGGTCCGCGGCCAGGACGAGCACATCGAGGCCGCCCTCCCCGGATGGACCTTCGTGCACGACGAGGCGACGGCGAAGGGGCGCGCAGGCGTCGCGATCGCCAGCCGCCTCCCCGCCGTCGCTTCCCGCACCGACTTCGGGCCGGAGGACTTCGATTCGAAGGGGCGCTGGATCGAGGCCGACTACGTGATCGGCGACCGGCCGCTGACGGTGGTCAGCGCCTACGTGCACTCGGGCGAGGCGGACACCCCGAAGCAGGACGAGAAGTGGAAGTTCCTCGACGCGTTCGAGGCCCGACTCGCGTCGCTGAACACCGACGGCGCCCTCGCCCTCGTCACGGGCGACCTCAACGTGGGACACCGCGAGCTCGATATCAAGAACTGGCGCGGGAACCGCACCAAGGCCGGCTTCCTCCCGCGGGAACGCGCGTACTTCGACCGGTTCCTCGGCGAGGCGGGCACGTCGATCACGGGGACCGACGGCTCGGTCGGCACCGGCCTCGGCTGGGTCGATGTCGGGCGCCGCTTCCACGGTGAGGTCGACGGTCCGTACACGTGGTGGTCCATGCGCGGGAAGGCATTCGACAACGACTCCGGGTGGCGCATCGACTACCACCTCGCAACTCCCGCTCTCGCGGAACGGGTCGAGGCTTACCACGTCGCCAGGGCCGCCGCCTACGACCAGCGCTGGAGCGACCACGCACCGGTCGTCGTCGACTACTCGTACTGACGACGCCGAGCCGGCCGCGCAAGCGGTTGCGTCGTGCCGGGCCGCGCTCGCGCACAGAGTGCGTTACCCGGACACGGATCGCGCCGAGCCGGCCGCGCGGGAGGTTACGTCGTGCCGGGCTCGCTAGGAGCCGGGCTAAGAGCCGGGCTGCGCAGCCGCGTGCCGGTCCTGTTCGCGGTACCACCCGCGGTACTCCAAGACCGTCCCCAGCACCGGGTTCACCGCGCGCATGTCGATCGTGCGACGACGGTGCTCCTCGTCCCAGCCGTCCACGAGATCGACGTGCACGCCGAGGGGTCCGCGGAGCGCGACCCGTCGACCGCACAGACGCAGCGCGACCCGCACCGTGCTCATGCGGAGGAACCCCTCCGATGTCACGGAGCACGCCTCGATCAGCTCGACCCGACCGCGCGAGCCGAGGAGGTTGCGCACCAGCCCAGGGCGGACGCTCACGGTCAAACGGTCGGCGATCTCCTGCGCACCGCGGGAGAAGCCGAACACGCGGACGGAGTCGAGCGTGGCACGCCCCGACGGAGACCGCCCGGACACCGTGGTCAGCGTGAAGGGCACCGCGCGGCCCCGGGCGGTGACGAGCAGACGCGGGCCCACGACGGGACGGGCGAGCGCCGACCATCGACCGAAGCGGCTTCCCGCGATCGCGAACACCCCCTCCGCGTGACCGACGGCCGAGGGGCGACGGAACGAGGCGAGCAGTTCCGGATGCAGTCGCTCCGCCTCCGCTCCGAGGGCGTCGAGGAAGACCTGGCCTCGTGCGGGCGGGGGTGTCTCGGTCATGCCGCCAGCGTAGGCGACGGCCGCGCGGAGGGCCGCGCGACGGGCGCATAGGATTGACGGGTGAACAAGCCTCGTCTCTACTCCGGAATGCAGCCCTCCGCCGACTCCCTCCAGATCGGCAACTACATCGGCGCTCTCCTGCAGTGGCGAGAGCTGCAGAACTCGTACGACGCCTTCTTCTCCGTGGTCGACCTGCACGCCCTGACCGTGGCCCAGGAGCCGGCGGAGCTGCGGGAGAAGACGCGCCGGACGGCTGCGCAGTACATCGCAGCGGGCATCGAGCCCGCGCAGTCGACGCTGTACGTGCAGTCCCACGTGCGCGCACACGCCGAGCTGGCGTGGATCCTCAGCACGATCACCGGCTTCGGCGAGGCCGGTCGCATGACGCAGTTCAAGGACAAGTCCGCCCGGTACGGCGCTGACGCGACCAGCGTCGGACTCTTCACCTATCCAGTGCTCATGGCCGCGGACATCCTCCTCTACCAGACCGACGTCGTGCCGGTCGGCGACGACCAGAAGCAGCACGTCGAGCTCACGCGCGACCTCGCCGAGCGCTTCAACACGCGCTTCGGTCCCACCTTCACGGTGCCGATCCCCGTCATCCAGAAGGAGACGGCACGGATCTACGACCTGCAGAACCCGACCGCGAAGATGTCGAAGTCGGCGGAGAGCGACGCCGGCGTCCTGTGGATGCTCGACGACCCGGCCAAGTCGGCCAAGAAGATCATGCGGGCGGTGACCGACAACGAGGGCTCGGTGCGGTTCGACCGCGAGAACAAGCCCGGTGTCTCGAACCTGCTGACGATCTACGCAGCCCTCACCGGTCGGCAGATCGCCGCGATCGAGGACGAGTACGCGGGCCGTGGCTACGGAGACTTCAAGAAGGGCCTGGCAGAGGTCGTGGTGGCGGAGTTCGGGCCGGTGCGGGAGCGCGCGCTCGAGCTCCTCGACGACCCGGCCGAGCTCGACCGCATCCTCGCCGCGAACGCCGCCCGCGCGGACGCCGTCGCCGATGCGACGCTGTCCGACGTGTACGACCGCGTCGGACTGCTCCGGCGGGTCTGACGGCGGCGGCGCCCGGGGGCGAGGACGGCAGCGCCTCTAGGATGGGGGCGTGACCGATCCCCAGCTGCCTCCTCCCCCCGGCGCACGCTCGACCCCCGACGGACCCCCGCCGGCACCCCCGGCATACGCCCCCGCGCCGACCGCCGCCCCGGTCCCGCCCGCATACGATGCCGCCCCGGTCCCGCCCGCATACGATGCCGCCCCGGTCCCGCCGTCGTACGCAGCCGCCCCGGTACCGCAGGCATACGCCACCGCCCCCGGCGCATACCCGACCGCGGCTCCGGTCGCACCCGCCGCCCCTCCCGGCGCCTACGCCGTGCCCGTGGGCGGCTACGCGGTGCCGTCCGGGGCCTACAGCGTGCCGGATGCGGCTCCGCAGCGCTCCGGCGTCCTGGGCTCGCTCGCCCTCGTCTTCTCCCTCGTCGCGGCCGTCGTGGCCCCGATCCTCGGCGGCATCAGCGCCTTCGAGATCGGCCGACGACTCCCCTACGGCGTCTCGAGCGGCAATGACCTGAGCGTCCTCAGCCCGGCGCGAGATCAGGTGCTGTGGGCGGAGCTGTCGTTCTGGACCGGGACGGTGTTCGGCGTCGCCGCGCTCGTCCTCGGCATCATCGCGATCCGCCGTCGGCAGGGTCGCGGTTCCGGGATCGCCGCGCTCGTGCTCGCCGTGCTCGGCGTCGTGATCTTCTCCGCCGTCGTGCTGGTCACGTTCGCCGTCGGGGGTGCCGCCGGATTCGCAGGCTCCCCCGCCTGATCGCACGACCGCTCAGCGGGGCGCGTGGTGCTTCTGCTGCGCGGCCAGGAGCCCCTCGTCCACCAGCAGCTCGACCGCATCGGCGGCATCCGCGACGAGGAGCGGCAGGTTCGCCCGCTCGTCCGTCCCGAACGGGGACAGCACCCAATCGGCGGGGTCCTGACGCCCGGGCGGGCGCCCGATCCCCACGCGCACGCGCGGGAACTCGGGCGTCGTGAGCGCGCGCGCCACGTCGCGCACGCCGTTGTGTCCGCCGTGGCCGCCGCCCGTCTTCAGCTTCACCGTGTCGAACGGGATGTCGAGCTCGTCGTGCACCACGACCACGTGCTCCGGCGCGACGGAGTAGAACCGGGCCAGTGCGGCGACCGGTGTCCCCGAGACGTTCATGAAGGTGTTCGGCTTGGCGAGCACGAGCTTGTCCGCCCCCGGGCGCAGCCACGTCTCCACCACACGAGCACCGCCCTTGTGCTCACGGAACGTCTCGCCGCGCCTGCTCGCCAACTCGTCGACGACCAGCTGGCCGATGTTGTGGCGGGTCGCCTCGTACCGCGGACCCGGGTTGCCGAGTCCGACAACGAGCCAGGTGACTGCCATTCCTCGTCCTCTCTCGCGGGCGCCGCGCACCCGGTCAGGATACGACGGAGGGGACGCGATGCGATCGCGTCCCCTCCGTGGTGAAGCTGTCGGAGATCACTCCGCGGCGGCCTCCTCGGCGGCCTCGGCGGGAGCCTCGCCCTCGGCGGCCTCGGCCTCGTCCTCGACCGGAGCGGCCGGAACGGCGATCGCGACGACCAGGACCTCGGGGTCGGTCAGCAGCGACGAGCCCTTGGGCAGGGTGACGTCGGCGGCCGTGATGTGCGCGCCCTCCTCGAGACCCTCGACCGACACCTCGATGTGCTCCGGGATGTGGGTGGCCTCGGCCTCGACCGACAGCGTGGTCGCGTCGAGGTTGACGATGGTGCCGGGAGCCGACTCGCCCGTGACGACGACGGGAACGTCGATCGCGACCTTCTCGCCCTTCTTCACGACCAGCAGGTCGATGTGCTCGATGATCTGGTGCACCGGGTCCTTCTGCACGTCCTTGACGAGCGCGAGCTGCGAGGTGCCCTCGATGTCGAGGTCGAGCAGCGCGTTCGCGCGACGCACGATCAGCGAGACCTGGTGGCCCGGGAGCGCGACGTGCACGGGCTCGGTGCCGTGGCCGTAGATGACGGCGGGGATCTTGCCGGCGGCGCGCAGACGACGGGCGAAGCCCTTGCCGAAGCTGTTGCGCAGCTCGGCGTGGACCGTGGTGTCTTCAGACATGGGTTCTCCTTCGGGGCACGCAGCGAAGGCGCCGCGCGGTGGTCTTGGAATTGTGAACTCGAACGCGGACGCGTGAGGAAAGCCACCGGGCTTGCTTCGCCGCGTCGATTACGGAGATCCGCGCACGCGCAGAAACATCCCTCGCCGAGGTACGTGTCCATGGTACCGGATCACCCGATAGGCTGAGGACACCGTCCCTTCTGCAGAACTCGGAGTACCCCCATGCTCGACGGCGCCTTCCTCTCGCACGTCCTCCTCTGGCTCATCGGCGCCATGACGCTCTGCGCCGCGATCGGTACCGCGGGCGCGCTGTTCTCGCTCGGCCGCTCCGGCTACCGCAAGGACTGATCGCCCCTCCGACGCTCCTCGTCCCGCCACGCGGTGACGATGGCGTCGACCTCCCCGGCGGGGTTCCGCGTGGCCTCGACCCGCACCCCGCGCTCATCGCCCTCCAGCGGCTCCAGCGCCGCGAGCTGCGAGTCCAGCAGCGACGCCGGCATGAAGTGGTCCTCCCTCGCCCGCATCCGCGCGGCCAGCACCGCAGGATCGACGACGAGCTCCGCGAAGAACGCCTCCGGCGCCCCCGCCCTGATCGCCTCGCGGTAGCGACGCCGCAGCGCGGAGCAGGCGATCACGATCCGGTCGTGCGCGCGCAGCGTCTCGCCCACGACCCGCAACCACGGCAGGCGGTCCTCGTCGTCGAGCGGGACACCGGCAGCCATCTTGTCGACGCTGGTGAGCGGATGCAGATCGTCACCGTCGACGAACCGCGCGTCCAGCGCCTCCGCGAGGGCCCGGCCCACCGTCGACTTGCCCGAGCCGCTCGGCCCCATCACCACGATGCGGACGCTCATCGCCGCCCGGATCAGTAGAACTCGACGGTGTCGACCACGGCGCGCAGCTCGCGGCCGTCGAGCAGGCGGGTGGCGTTCTCCGCGAAGCGGCGGGCGATGCGCTCCTCCTCGCGGGAGCTGAGCGCCGCGGTGTGCGGACTCACGAGCACGCGCGGGTGCGACCACAGGGGCGAGTCCTCCGGCAGCGGCTCCTCCTCGAACACGTCCAGCCCGGCGAACCCCACGCGCCCGTCGTCCAGCGCCCGCAGCAGCGCGGCCTCGTCGATCACGCTCCCCCGGCCCACGTTGGTGACGATCACCCCGGGGCGCACCGCCCGCAGCACGTCGTCGCCGATCAGGTGCCGGGTCTGCGCGGTACCGGGCAGCGTGACCACGATCGCGTCGACCTCCGCGACCACCTCGCTCAGCGCATCCGGGGAGACGAGCCGCTCGACCCCCTCCACCGGGCGGCCGGAACGGCTCGTGCCCCACACCCGCGCACCCAGCGCATCGAATCGGCGCGCGCACTCCGCTCCGATCCCGCCCAACCCGACGACGAGCACCGTCATCTCCTCGACCTGCCTCATCTCCCACCGCTCGGGCCAGCGACGGTCGCGCTGATCCTCCAGCAGACGCGGCAACCCCTTGGCACCGGCGAGCACGGCGAACACCGCGAACTCGGCGAGAGTGCCACCGTGCACGCCGGCGCTCGTGGTGAAGACGACCCGGTCCAGGTCGGCGCGACCGAGGTCCGCGGCGCGCACCGTGCTCCCGCCGCCCGCCGCCGTGGTCATGACCCAGCGCAGCCGCGGGTTCGCGGACACCGTGCGCGCCAGGGCGCGGGGATCGACGTCCGGGATCCCGAACAGCACGTCGGCGGAGTCGACCAGCGCGTCGAAGGCCTCCTGCTGCTGCGGCGTGCGCGTGAACCCGGGGTCGCCTGACCAGTCCGCGGGCCCGCGCATCGGCGGCACGAGCGACGGATCGCTCACCACCTCCAGGCGCGGCTCCAGCTCTTCGATGAGCCGGCACAGCTCCTCGGGCAGCGGCACCGCCACCACGGCGCGTACCTTCTTCTCGGACTCCGTCACGACGACTCCCTCTCTGCAGGCCTGCTCCGACCAGCGTAGAGGTCGAGGCGGGCCGCACCGCCGCGGCCTCACGAGGACACGATCGCGCACCGACCGACCGCACAGCGATACGCTGAACACAACCCTTCTTCACGATCGAGGAGCCCTCTGTGCCCGAAGCATCAGCGAACATCGGAGTCGTCGGACTCGCCGTCATGGGGTCGAACCTCGCCCGCAACCTCGCCAGCCGCGAGGGCAACACCGTGGCGATCTTCAACCGCAGCTACGAGAAGACCGAGACCCTCCTCGAGGAGCATCCGGAAGCCGGCTTCATCCCCGCCCGGACGTACCAGGAGTTCGCCGATGCGCTGCAGAAGCCGCGCACGGCCATCATCATGGTCAAGGCGGGTGCCCCGACCGACGCGGTGATCGATTCGCTGGTCGAGGTGTTCGAGCCGGGCGACATCATCGTCGACGGCGGCAACGCCTACTTCCCCGACACCATCCGCCGCGAGAAGGCCGTGCGGGAGACGGGCATCAACTTCGTCGGCGCCGGCATCTCCGGCGGCGAAGAGGGTGCGCTCACCGGTCCCTCGATCATGCCCGGCGGCTCCGACGAGTCGTGGGTCACGCTCGGCCCGATCCTCAAGTCCATCGCGGCGGTCGCCGAGGGCGAACCGTGCGTCACGCACGTGGGTCACGACGGTGCCGGCCACTTCGTCAAGATGGTGCACAACGGCATCGAGTACGCCGACATGCAGCTGATCGCCGAGGCCTACGACCTCATCCGTCGCGGCACCGGCAAGTCGCCCGCCGAGATCGCCGAGATCTTCGCGGAGTGGAACCGCGGCGAGCTCGAGTCGTACCTGATCGAGATCACCGCCGAGGTGCTCCGTCAGGTGGATGCGGAGACCGGCAAGCCCCTCGTCGATGTGATCCTCGACCAGGCCGGCGCCAAGGGCACCGGTGCCTGGACCGTGCAGACCGCGCTGTCGCTCGGCGTCCCGGTCTCCGGCATCGCCGAGGCGACCTTCGCCCGCTCGCTCTCCTCGCACCCCGAGCAGCGCGCCGTCGCCGCGTCGCTGCCCGGACCCGACGAGGAGTTCACCGTGCCGGCCGATCAGGTCGATGCGTTCATCGAGGACGTGCGCCTGGCGCTCTACGCGTCGAAGATCGTCGCGTACTCGCAGGGCTTCGACGAGATCCGCGCGGGGGCCGCCGAGTACGGCTGGAACATCGACCTCGGCGCGATCTCCAAGATCTGGCGCGGCGGCTGCATCATCCGGGCGCAGTTCCTGAACCGGATCGCGGACGCCTACGCCGAGACGCCCGACCTTCCCGTGCTGATGACGGCGCCGTACTTCGCCGAGGCGCTGACCCGCGCCCAGTCCGCCTGGCGCCGCGTCGTGGTGACGGCCGCGCAGTCGGGCATCCCCGCCCCGGCGTTCTCGTCGTCGCTGTCGTACTACGACGGCATCCGCGCCGACCGCCTCCCCGCCGCGCTCGTGCAGGGTCAGCGCGACTTCTTCGGCGCCCACACCTACAAGCGCATCGACAAGGACGGCACGTTCCACACGCTGTGGTCGGGCGACCGCACCGAGATCGAGGCCGAGGACACGCACTGACGCCTCCGTGCGACGAGGGCCCGGGAACCGCATGGTTCCCGGGCCCTCGTGCGTCGTCGCTCAGACGCTGATGTTGTGGTTGCGGCGGAACAGGTTCTGCGGGTCCCACTGCCGCTTGACCTCGAGGAGCCGGGCGAACGCCTCTTCGGCATACATGCCGGCGACCGTCTCGGACTGCTCCGTGTCGACGAAGTTGCTGTACTCGGCGAGGCGCCCCGCGGCGATCCGCTGGACCTCGACGGCAGCGCGCTCGCGCGCGGCGTCGTCGAGCAGTCCGGGGATGTCGAAGGCGGCCGCCATCACGAACCAGGTCGCGGAACGGGCGGGGAACGCGGTCGCCTCCTGGGGCACGTCGGCGAAGGCGCCGCCGAGCGAGCGCAGGAACACGACCGACGCCGGATAGGCGCTCCGGAAGGCGATCAGGCGGTCGATCAGCTCATCATCGAGGTCGGACATGAGCCCGTTGGCCGCGATGAACCCGGGAGGAGCGGGGGCCTCCTCCCCCTCGGGCTGCGGCATCTCCAGCAGGATGTCGCGGTAGGCCGGCGTACTGACCTCACTGTGCACGCCATCGAGCGCGGCGATCGGGGCGAGGGCGGCCTGCAGCGCCTCGGGCTCGGGGCCGGCCCAGACCGCGGTGAGCCTGGCGCCCGCTGGAGCACTCGGGTCCATGGGCGGCACGTCCATGAACGTGACGGTGAGCTCGCGCGGGGCATCGCGCATCAGGTCGCGTGTCGCCCGGAGGACGTCGGTGGCATCACCGTCGACGACGTTCTCGGCCAGCGCGATGCCCGGGAGCCGGTGCGCCTCGAAGTCGAAGCGGGTGACGATGCCGAAGTTGCCGCCACCGCCCCGCAGCGCCCAGAACAGGTCGGGGTGCTCGTCGGCGGAGGTCTCGATCACGTCGCCGGTCGCGGTCACGACCTGCGCGCCGACCAGCTGGTCGACCGCGAGGCCCCAGGCCCGGACCATCCAGCCGATGCCGCCGCCGAGGGTGAGACCGCCCACGCCGACGCTCGCGGTGTCGCCCGAGCTGAGCGCGAGGCGGTGGTTCGCGAGCTCCGCGGCCACGTGGCCCCAGACGGCGCCGCCGCCGATGCGGACCCTGGTGCCCTCGACCTCGACGGAGGACAGGGCGCCGAGCTCGATGCGGATGCCGGGTGCGGGGGCGTGCGACCAGGGGCCGTGCCCGCCGGAGACGACGGTCAGCGGGACGGGCTCCCGTGCGGCGCGACGGACGAGGTCGGCGACCTCGGAGACGGTGGAGGGACGGTGGACGATGGGGGAAGGATGCTCGACGCTGTCGGTCATGAGCACACGGTAGACCCGGGCGCAGACATTCGGGAGGGCTGTTCCCAGAGAACACATAGCGGCCTCCATAGAAATCGCATAGGAGATTCCGCAGAATAGATGCTATGACCAGCGACCTGCCCGAACTGCGCCGCCCCGACGGCTCCCCTCTGCGCATCCTCGCCGTGGACGACGAGCAGATGCTCACCGACCTGCTCGCCATGGCCCTGCGGATGGAGGGGTGGGAGGTGCGCACCGCGTCGTCCGGCCTCGAGGCCATCCAGGTGGCCAAGGAGTTCGAGCCGGACGCGCTCGTGCTCGACATCATGATGCCCGACCTCGACGGGATGTCCGTGCTCAAGCGGCTCCGCGATGCGGGCAACCTCGTGCCCGTGCTGTTCCTCACGGCCAAGGACGCCGTCGGCGACCGCGTGGCGGGCCTCACCGCCGGCGGCGACGACTACGTGACCAAGCCGTTCAGCCTCGAAGAGGTGATCGCCCGCCTGCGCGCGATCATCCGCCGCACCGGTCACGCGACCGCAGACGACGGGCAGTCCATCCTCCGCGTGGCCGACCTCACGCTCAACGAAGACAGCCACGAGGTCGTGCGCGACGGCACCGAGATCGAGCTGACCGCGACCGAGTTCGAGCTGCTGCGCTACCTGATGCGCAACGAGCGCCGCGTGCTGTCGAAGGCGCAGATCCTCGACCGGGTGTGGAGCTACGACTTCGGCGGGAAGTCGTCGGTGGTCGAGCTGTACATCTCCTACCTGCGCAAGAAGATCGACGCCGGACGCACTCCTCTGCTGCACACGGTGCGCGGCGTCGGCTACATGATCAAGGCCCCGCAGTGAGCGGAGCGACGATGACGCGACGCCCCATGAGCCTGCAGACGCGGCTCATGACGGCCGTGATCGGCTTCGTGTCGCTCATCCTCGTCATCGTCGCCATCATCACCAGCGCCACCCTCGGCAGCACGCTCGAACAGCAGCTCGACGACAAGGTCAAAGGCTACGCCGTCACGATCCGCGACCAGGTCGTCGAGCGGGTCGCGCCGTCCGATGCGACCGTCGAGAACATCCTCTACCGCATCGACCCCGTGCCGGGGCTGCTGCTCTCGGTGGGAAGCCCCGTCGCCGGCGCCACGGGCGTCGCGTTCCACGACAACCGCGCCGAGCTCAGCAACCGGTCGACCACCCTCACCTCCGAGCAGCTGCGACAGCTGTACGGCACGGTCGCCCTCGGCACCCAGGGCACCATCACGTTCGACGGGCTCGGCTCGTACCGCGTCTTCGCGACCACCGCGGGCAACGGCGTCGTCGTGGTCACCGGACTCCCCCGCGACGAGATCCAGAACCAGCTCACGCAGCTGCTCACCGTGATCGTGCTCGCGACCGTGGGCGGCCTGATCCTCCTCGCCCTCACCACCGCGGTGACCATCCGGGTGAGCCTTCGTCCGCTGCGCGCGGTCGCCGCGACCGCCACCCGGGTCGCGAACCAGCAGCTCGACCGCGGCGAGGTCAGCATCACCGAGCGCGTGCCGCCCGCCGAGGCCGATCCGCGCACGGAGACCGGGCTGGTGGGCGCGGCGCTCAACAAGCTGCTCGACCACGTGGACGTCTCCCTCGCCGCTCGGCAGAAGAACGAGGAGCGCATGCGGCAGTTCGTCGCCGACGCGAGCCACGAGCTGCGCACCCCGCTCGCCTCGATCCGCGGCTACTCCGAGCTCTCCCTGCGCGCCCTCCGTCAGGCGGACGCCGCGACCGACCCCGCCAAGGCCCCCGAGGCGATCGAGGGCACCACGTCGTCGCTCGAGCGCATCCAGGCGCAGTCGCTGCGCATGACCAGGCTCGTGGAGGACCTGCTGCTGCTCGCCCGGCTCGACGAGGGCCGCGAGCTCGTCTACAGCAACGTCGACCTCGCGCAGCTCGCGCTGGAGGGCCTCTCCGACGCGCGGCCGACCGCGCCCGAGCACCACTGGAGCATCGAGGTCCCGGACGAGCCGGTGCTGATCCTGGGCGATGCCGGGCGCATGCACCAGGTGGTGGCGAACCTGCTCGCGAACGCCAGGGCACACACCCCGGCGGGGACCACGGTGACGCTCAGCGTCGCCAGGGAGGGCGACGACGCCGTGCTCCGCGTGCACGACGACGGGCCGGGCATCGACCCCGCGATCCGCGACGAGCTCTTCGCCCGCTTCGCCCGCGGTGACACCTCGCGCGCCCGTCAGACCGGCGGCACCGGGCTCGGCCTCGCGATCGTGAAGGCCATCGTCGAGGGGCACGGGGGCGTGATCGACGTGACCAGCGAGCCGGGTGACACCACCTTCACGGTGCGGATCCCGTCCGCGCCCGCTCCGGCCCCCGCTCAGTAACCCGCGAACGCGTCGGTCGTGAGGCTGCGCGCCCTCTGCAGCGCCGGCGCGAGGTCGGCGATCAGCCGCGGCGGTCCGGAGATGAACGCGTGCCGCTCGGCCAGGTCGGGCACGGCCTGCTCGAGCGACTCCGCACCCAGGCGCGCGCCCCGCGCCCAGGACCAGTGCGCGGGAAGCCCGGTCGGCTCGTCGCGCGTGAACACCACCGTCCGCACGCCGGTCGCCTCCAGCTCCTCCCGGAACGCGAGCTCCGCGGCCTCCGCGGCGACGTAGACCAGCACCACGTCGCGCTGCTGACCCGTGGCCCGCAGCTGCCGCAACTGCGACACGAACGGCGTCACGCCGATGCCCGCCGCGACCATGAGCACGGGCTGCTCGCCGCGCGGCAGGACGAAGTCGCCCCACGTGCCGGTGACCGCGAACGTCGCCCCCGGCTCCGCGGCAGCCAGCGCGCGCTTGTAGCTGGACGGGTGCTTCTGGTCGCCGTTCTTGTACGCGATGCGCAGCGTCGGCAGGTCGGCCGGTGCCGAGACGATGCTGAACTCCCGTCGAGTGCCCCGCGCGTCGGGACGGCGGTGCGGCACGTCCAGCTCGAGGTACTGGCCGGCGAGGAACCGGACCCGCCCCTTCGCGCGGAACGTGAGCTCCTGCGCGGTCGGGGTGACGAAGGTGCGACGCTCCAGCACGAGCCGCACCGAGCCGCGCAGCGCGAACGCGAAGGCGAGCAGGTTGCCGATCAGCAGCGCCCGCTCCTGGCCGAGCGTGAACAGCCCGGCCACCGAGATCGGCCAGCCGGCGAGCACGCCGACCAGGACCGCGACCGCGAGCTGCTGTCGCCGTCGCGGCGGGAGCGTGAGCGGCTCGGACAGCATGAACGCGCCGAGGAACAGGAACGGCGACTGCAGCACCGCGAACGACAGCGCCGTGACGAGGTCGAACGGGATGTCGAACTGCGCCGCCTGCACGGCCTGGCGCACCAGGGACGTGGCCACCGCGGCCACGAGGAAGAGCGACACGACCCGGATCTTCTCGGTGCGCCAGAGCACGGCGAGCCCGAGCAGCACCACCGGCACGGCGAGCACCGGAGTGCCGACCCACCACGACGACGAAGTGCCCAGCCACGCGAAGGCTCCGAACGCGCCGAGGATCGAGACGACCGCCGCACCGAAGGCCGCCGGGTTGAAGATGTGGCGGCCGCGCCAGGCGATCACGTACTTCGACACGCTCGCCACGGCGCCCGCGATCGCGAGCCCGAGCAAGGCTGCGGGCTCCACACCGGGACGCAGCACGAACAGCAGGATGAGCGCGGTCACCAGCGACGACTCGATCCGCCACGGCAGCCGGAGGATGCGCTGCGCCGCCGCGTCCACCGCCGAGATCACGGCCGCGAGCACCACGAACGACACCACGAGCTCGACGGGCGTCGGCGACACGATCACCCCGAACAGCGACAGGACGAGGGCGATCGCGGCGAGGGCGATGAGGGCGAACAGCACCAGGCGGTACATCGAGAGCGCGCCCAGCACGGCGAGGACGCGCTGGCGTGCAGCGGCGAATGTCGTGATCACGGTTCCACTCTTCCCTAGTCAGCGGCCGCCCGGCCAGGCCCGCCCACCGTGAACAGCTCGGCCGGACAGCCCGGCGAGCACTGCAGGCGCCCATCGGTGGTCATGCGCACCCACTCCACGCCCCAGGCCAGGGCGAGCGCCGGGCCCCCGTCGAAGAACAGCGCGGTGGCCACGGCGTCGGCGATCATCGCGTCGGGCGCCAGCGCCCAGGCCGCCGCCCAGGTGCGCACGGGCACCCCGGTGCGGGCGTCCAGGACGTGATGCAGCCCGTCTCCCCACGCACGGCGGTTCACGGCCGAGGCGCACAGCGCGCCGTCACGCACCTCGACCACGCCCACGGCCTTCCGCGGGTCGTACGGATGCTCCAGGGCGACGCGCTCACCGGAGCCGCGGACCCGGAGGTCACCGCCCGCGTCGACCACGACGTCGTCCGGCACCTCCGCCAGTTCCGTCATCACCAGGTCCACCAGGCGACCCTTGCCGAGCGCGCCGACGTCGAGCAGGGCCGGAGCCGACGCGGTCACCCCGGTCGAGGTCCACGAGACCCGCTCCGTCCAGTCCGCGGGCGCGGCGAGCGGGTCCCGCGGCACGAGCGAGTACTCCCGGTCGTAGCCCAGGGCGGCGAGACTGTCAGCGACGAGAGGGTTGACGGCCCCGTCGGTCGCCGTGGTCAGCGCGCGATACGCGTCGAGCATGGGCGCCGCGTCGGCGGAGGCCAGCGTCCCGCCCTCGCGCCCGAGCCGCGAGACCTCCGAGTCGGCCCGGAACCGCGACCAGGCGCGGTCGAACCTCTCGATCACCGCCGACACGGCGGATCGGACGGGCTCCGGGAGCGGCGATGACGTCTCGATCTCCCAGTGCGTGCCGATCGCCTCGAAACGCCAACCCGCCATGACGAGGCCCCGCGCCTAGGAGGCGGCCTGCTCCTTGATCGACTCGAGCGCGTCGTTGAAGCCGCCGCTGGTGAGCGACGACCCCGCGACGCGGCTCACGTTCAGCTCGTCGATGGGCTTGCCCACGACCTCGTCCGCGATGCCGTCGATGAACTGGCCCTGATACTGCTCGGTCTCGGGTGCCTTCGGGTCGCCCGTCACCTCGACGTCGGTCACGACGCCGTCCGCGAGCGTGAGAGTGACCGAGATCTGCTCGACCGTCTCCGGGGTCTGGTACGACCCCTCGGCGGTGTAGGTGCCGTCGTTGTAAGAGCCTGCGGCGTCGCCCCCGCCGGATGACGAGCTCGAACCCGTCGGCGCCGTCGAAGCGTTCGACGAGTCGGCGGCGTCGGGAGTGCCCGCGCACCCCGCGAGCACGACCAGGCCGGCGACCCCGAGAAGCGCGGAACCGGTGCGGACGGACGTGGGTACGGTCGTGCGGATCATGGGGGCCTCCGTGGGTCGGGGTCTGTCGATCCTTCGACGGTAGGGACCGCGCCTATGCTCCGGCTGTGCTGTGCCGATGCGTCAGGCGTCGCCGCCGAACATGCTCGTCACGGAGCCGTCCTCGAACACCTCGTGGATCGCCCTGGCCAGCAGGGGGGCGATCGGCAGGATCGTGAGGTTGTCCCAGCGGCGCGACGCCGACAGCGGGATCGTGTCCGTCACGACGACCTCATCGATCGAGGCGTCCTGCAACCGCTCCGAGGCGGGGTCGCTGAAGATCGCGTGGGTCGCGGCCACGATCACACGGTGCGCGCCGTTGGCCTTGAGCGCCTGAGCGGCCTTCACGATCGTGCCGCCGGTGTCGATCATGTCGTCGACCAGAAGGCACGTGCGCCCCTCGACGGCGCCGACGATCTCATGCACCGACACCTGGTTGGCGACCTTCGGGTCGCGGCGCTTGTGGATGATCGCGAGCGGCGCACCGAGGCTGTCCGACCACGTGTCGGCGACGCGGACGCGGCCCATGTCGGGCGAGACGACCGTGAGGATCTCGCGGTCCTCCGGGCTCAGCGTGCGCTCGAAGTGGTCGAGCAGCACCGGCTTGGCGAAGAGATGGTCGACCGGGCCGTCGAAGAAGCCCTGGATCTGCGCCGCGTGCAGGTCGACGCTCATGACGCGGTCGGCGCCGGCCGTCTTGAGCAGGTCGGCGACCAGGCGGGCGCTGATCGGCTCACGGCCGCGGCCCTTCTTGTCCTGGCGCGAATACGGATAGTAGGGGGCGACGACGGTGATGCGCTTGGCCGACGCGCGCTTGGCGGCGTCGATCATGATGAGCGTCTCCATGAGCCACTCGTTCACCGGTTCGCCGAAGGTCTGGATGAGGAAGAGGTCGACGCCGCGGATCGAGACCTCGAAGCGGGCGTAGATCTCCCCCGACGCGAACGTGCGGTGCTCCACCGGCGCGATCTCGGTGCCCAGGGCCTCGGCGACGGCCGCTGTCAGCTCGGGGTGGGAGCGCCCGCCCGCGACGACGAGCCGCTTCTTGGTCTTCGCGATGATCCCGGGGGCCACCCCGTTGTCGCGATCCAGGTCGACCGTCTTCTTCTTCCGGGCCATGCTCCGCCTATTCCGCCGTGTTCTCCCGGGCCGCGGCGTCCGCCGCCCCCGTGCCTGCTCTGTTCTTCTCGACCCACCCCTCGACGTTGCGCTGGGGGGCCACGCTCATGGCCAGGGCACCGGCGGGGACGTCCTTGCGGACGACGGCGCCGGCACCGGTCTTCGCACCAGCACCCAGCCTAACGGGCGCGACCAGGACCGTGTGCGAGCCGGTGTGGACCTCGTCGCCGATCTCGGTGCGGTGCTTGTTCACGTCGTCGTAGTTGGCGGTGATGGTGCTCGCGCCCAGGTTGACCCCGCGGCCGATCGTCGCATCCCCCACGTAGGAGAGGTGCGGCACCTTGCTGCCCTCGCCGATCTCGGCGTTCTTCGTCTCGACGTACGCGCCGATCTTGCCCTTGGCGCCCAGCACGGTGCCGGGACGGAGGAAGGAGAAGGGCCCGACGGTCGCCTCGGCGCCGATCACCGCGAGCGTGGCGTCGGTGCGCCGCACCACCGCGTCCTCCCCCACCTCGCAGGTGACCAGCGTCGTGTCGGGACCGATCGTGGCGCCCGCGGCGACGGTGGTCGCGCGCAGGATCTGCGTGTTCGGCAGGAGCGTCACGTCGGGCGCCAGGGTGACGTCGTCGTCGATCCACGTGGTCGCCGGATCGATCACCGTGACGCCCTCGAGCTGCCAGCGGCGCACGATGCGGGCGTTCAAGCGGCGGCCGACCTCGGCGAGCTGCGCACGGTCGTTCACCCCGAACGTGACCTCGACGTCGTCGACGACCGAGGCGGCCACGCGGTCGCCGTCACGGCGCAGCAGCCCGGGCACATCGGTCAGGTACATCTCGCCCTGCGCGTTGTCGACGCCCACCTGCGGCAGGTACGTGCGCAGCGTCGCGGCACGGAACACGTACATGCCGGCGTTGATCTCGGTGACCGCGGCCTCCTCGGCCGTCGCGTCCTTCTGCTCGACGATGCGGTCGACACCGCCGTCCGCGTCGCGGATCACCCGGCCGTAGCCGGTGGGGTCGTCGACCAGGGCCGTCATGAGGGTGGCCGCCGCACCGGAGGCGCGGTGCTCCTCCAGGAACGCGGTGAGCGTCTCGGCGTCCGCGAGCGGGCAGTCGCCCGAGAGCACGAGCACATCGCCGTCGAAGTCGCCGGGCAGCGCATCGACCGCAACCTGCACGGCCCGCCCCGTGCCCGGCACCTCGTCCTGGTCGACGAACACCGCATCGGGGTAGTCCTCCGCGAGCGCGGCCACCACCTGGTCGCGCTCGTGACGCACGACGACCTCGATGTGCGCGGCCTGCAGCCGACGCGCCGTGGTGAGCACGTGCCCGACGAGCGGTCGGCCGCCGATGGGGTGCAGCACCTTGGGCAGCCGCGACTTCATGCGGGTGCCCTGACCTGCGGCGAGGACGACGATGGCGAGATTGTTCCCAGTCATGCTCCGCCGCCAGGACTCGAACCTAGACCTCACAGCTCCAAAGGCTGTCGTGCTGCCATTACACCACGGCGGACCGCGGCCCCCGCGTGGGCACCGCCCGACAAGTCTGCCACGTCCCCGCTCGTGTTCCGATGCACGCCCGGGTGGCCGACATCGCGACGAAACACGGCTCTGCGATGCTGGGGCCATGAGCGACGTCGTCATCACCCGCATCGCCTCCGCCACGCCGGACCTCGCGGCGTTCGTGTCCGCGCATCACGCCGAGATGCAGGGCACCGCGCCACCCGAGAGCCAGCACGCCCTGCCCATCGACGGACTCCTCGCACCGCACGTGCGCCTGTTCGCCGCCACCCTGGACGACCGCATCGTCGGCACGGGCGCCCTCGCCACGGTCGACCACGGGCACGAGGAGCTCAAGTCGATGCGCACCGACCCCGCACTGCGCGGCCGCGGCATCGGACGCACCCTGGTGCGGTTCCTCCTCGACGACGCCACCGCCCGCGGGGTGCGCCGGGTGTCGCTGGAGACCGGGCGCGACGAGTTCTTCCTGCCCGCGGTCGCGATGTACACCCGCGCGGGCTTCCGCGAGTGCGGGGCGTTCGGCCGCTACCGGCCGGATCCGCACAGCGTGTTCCTGACCCTGGAGCTGCCCGCTCGCGGGTCGGCGGACGACGGGGCGCACGCGATAATGAACGCATGAGCGAGGTGGATGAGGTCGACCGGATCGTCGGCGCGTGGAACACGCAGCGCCCCGACCTCGACTTCTCCCCGCTCGAGGTGCTGTCGCGGATGGATCGGCTGTCGCGTCACCTCGACCGTGCCCGCCGCGAGGTGTTCCGCCGCAGCGACCTCGAGTCGTGGGAGTGGGACGTGCTGTCGGCGCTGCGCCGCGCCGGCGCCCCCTTCCAGCTCTCCCCGAAGCAGCTGCTGCAGCAGACCCTCGTGTCCAGCGGGACCATGACCAACCGGATCGACCGGCTGGTTGGGCGGCGGCTGGTGCGCAGGGAGGCCGACCCCGGCGACGGCCGCAGCGTGCTGGTGACGCTCACCGACGACGGGCGTATCCGGGTGGACGCGGCGATCACCCGGCTGGTCGACGCGGAGGCCGAGCTGCTCAGGGCACTGTCGCGCGGCGACCGCGAACGGCTCGCCGGTCTGCTGCGCAAGCTCAGCCTGAGCTTCGACGCCTGACGCCGCTCACGCGTGCGCGGCGGATGTCGGCGGCCCGGGGCAGGATAGCCACGGATCACGACAAAGGAGCGGCATGCGCATCGCAGTGGCAGGCGGGACAGGACGGATCGGGCGGCTCGTGGTGGAGGAGGCGCGACGGCGAGGCCATGACGCGATCTCCCTCAGCCGCGGCGAAGGGGTGGACCTGACGACGGGCGAGGGTCTCGCGGCGCGACTCGACGGGGTCGACGCGGTGATCGACGCGACCAATCCCCCGGTGTCCGACGTGGCGGAGGCCGAGCGCGTGTTCGCGACGGTGACGCGCACCCTCCTGGTCGCCGGAGCCGCCGCCGGGGTCGCCCACCACGTGGCCCTGTCGATCGCCGCGCTCGATCGGGTGCAGGGCAACCCGCACTACTTCGGCAAGCGGGCTCAGGAGCGCGAGGTCGCCCGCGGCGCCGTGCCCTTCACGATCGTGCGCGCGACGCAGTTCCACGACTTCCCCGCCATGATCGCCGAGTGGTCGATCGTCGACGGCGAGGGCGTCGTCCCCCCGCTGCTGCTGCAGCCGATCGCCCCGGCGGACGTGGCGGTCGCCCTCGTCGAGGCGGCCGCCGCCCCCGCGCTGGGCGGATCCTTCGACATCGCCGGGCCCCGCACCGAAGACGCCGTCGACATGGCCAGGCGCACCCTCGCCGCCCGCGGACGAGAGCTTCCGCTGCGCGCCTCGTGGCGCGGTGCGGCTCTGGGCGTCGAGTTCGCGGGCGAGGTGCTGCTCCCCGCCGAGGGAGCCCGGCTCGCCCCCACCACCTTCGACGACTGGATCGCCGCCGGGGCGGACTGAGCCGAGCCGACCGGCGCCGTCGCCTAGGGTGGAGGGGTCCCGCCCCTCCTGCCGAAGGCCGAACAATGGGCATGCCCTCCCCGCTCCCCGTGCGCGACGGCGTCGGCGCCACGCGGTTGCACGTTCCGCTGACCGGGGATTGGCCGACGATCGCGGACTACATGGTCGAGCGGTTCTTCCACCTCGACCCCAAGCGGCTGCTCGTGCGGTTCGACCGCGGCGAGATCGTCGCCCGCGACGGACGACCGCTCAGCCGGGAGACGCCGCTGGGCGCCGAGGAGTTCGTCTGGTACTACCGCGAGCCGCCCGTCGAGAAGGAGATCCCCTTCACCGAGGAGATCCTGCACGAGGACGACCACCTCGTCGTGATCGACAAGCCGCACTTCCTGCCCACCACCCCCGGCGGCAAGTACCTGCAGAACTCGGCTCTCGTGCGGCTGCGGAACCGGCTCGGCAACCCGGAGCTCACGCCGATCCACCGCCTCGACCGCGCGACCGCCGGGCTGCTGATGTTCTCCGTCCGCCCCGCCACCCGCGGCGCCTACCAGCTGCTGTTCGAGGATCGACGGGTCGAGAAGGTGTACGAGGCCGTATCGGCCCGGCCCGTCGGCTGGGATCCCTCCCGCTTCCCGCTGGTGTACCGCACCCACATCGAGAAGCACCGCGGCGAGGTGCGCGTGCAGGTCGACGACACCCGGGAGCCCAACTCGGAGACGCTCATCGACGTGATCGACGCCGACGACCGCGTGGTGCACACCCTGCTGCGCCCGCACAGCGGCAAGATGCACCAGTTGCGCGTGCACCTGGCCGCGCTCGGGCTCGGCATCCTGCACGACGGCTTCTACCCGGAGCTGCTGCCCGAGCAGCCCGACGACTTCTCCCGGCCCCTGCAGCTCCTGGCGCGGGAACTGCGGTTCCTCGACCCGCTCACCGGTGAGGAGCGCGTGTTCACCACCCGCCGGAGCCTGCAGGCTGCCCCGGCGCGCTGACCCGCGCCCCACCGGGGGTCAGCGTCGCATGATCCTCCGGGCGAGCCGCGTTCCCAGCAGCTGCACCAGGTGCACGAACACCACGATAAGGATGATGGCGGCCCACATCACGATCGGCTCGAACTGCCGGAAACCGTAGATCTGCGCGAACGCACCCAGGCCGCCGCCGCCGATCAGACCGGCCATCGCGGTCATGTCGATGAGCGCGACCACAATGAACGTGTAGCCGAGGATCAGCGGTCCGAGGGACTCCGGGATCGCGACCGTGAACAGGATGCGCCACGGCCCCGCCCCCATCGCCCGCGCCGCCTCGATCACGCCGGGCGACACCGACACGAGGTGCTGCTCCACGATGCGGCCGATCGCGAACGCCGCCGCGAGCCCGATGATGAACGCGCCCGCCGTGGTGCCGATGCCCGACCCCACCACGAGCCGTGCGAACGGCTGCGCGACGGCCATGAAGATCACGAACGGGATGGGTCGGAAGAAGTTGACCCCCAGGTTGACGAGCACCGAGACGACCCGGTTCTGCAGGAGTCCACCGGGGCGCGTGATGTAGAGGATGATGCCGATCGCAAGACCGAGGATCCCGCCGAGCACGAGCGCAAACGACGCCATGTACAGCGTCTCCAGTGCGGCCGACCAGAACTCGGGCCACAGTTCGTTCAGACGATCCATCAGCGGGCCTCCTCTGCGGCGATCACGGTCACGTCCACGCGCTCACCGATCGTGGTGAGCGCCCTGTCGATCGCGGAGGAGTCTCCGCGGATCGCGAGCGTCAGGTGCCCGAACGCCCTGCCCCGGATGTCGTTGATGCCGCCGTACACGAGCTCGAAGTCGAGTCCGGCGGCCGCGAGGTCGAGGAACACCTGCGCCTGCGACGAGTCGCCGTCGCGGAACGAGAACGTGACGAGACGCCCGCGATGCCGCTCGCGCAGCACGGCGAGCTCGGACGGCGACGGCACGCCCTTCACGACCGTGCCGACGAAGCGCTGCGACGCCGGGTTCTGCGGCGCCGAGAACACGTCGAACACGTCGCCGCGCTCGATCACGCGACCGTTCTCCATCACGGCGACCTTGGTCGCGATCGTCTGGATGACGTCCATCTCGTGGGTGATGACCACGATGGTGACGCCCTGCTCCTCGTTGACCCGCTTGAGCAGGTCGAGGACCTCGTGCGTGGTCTGCGGGTCGAGGGCGCTGGTGGCCTCGTCGGCGAGCAGGATCGCGGGCTTGGTGGCCAGGGCCCGGGCGATGCCGACGCGCTGCTTCTGGCCGCCGGACAGCTGCTCGGGGTAGGCCTTCGCCTTGTCGGACAGCCCCACGAACGACAGCAGCTCGGTCACCCGCGCCTCGATGTCGGGCTTCGACCAGCCGGCCAGCGTCAGCGGGTAGGCCACGTTCGACCGCACGGTGCGCGAGGAGAACAGGTTGAACTGCTGGAAGATCATGCCGATGCCGCCGCGCACGCGGCGCAGTTCGCGTTCGCCGAGCGTGGTGAGATCGACGCCGTCGACCGTGATGGTGCCGCTCGTCGCCGGCTCCAGGGCGTTGATCAGGCGCACCAGCGTCGACTTGCCGGCGCCGGAGTAGCCGATGATGCCGTACACGTCGCCCTGGTCGATGTCGAGGGTCACGTCGTCGACGGCGACGACCTCCGGTTCACCGTGACTGCGGGAGGGGTAGGTCTTGGACACGTTCGTCAGGGAGACGATCGGCATGTGCTGCTCCGGTCTGGGTCTCGGGAAACGGAGAATCGGGCGACGCGAGAGGCGCCACCCGATTCTCCCTCATGGGGTGGGGGTGCCCCGCACCCCCGCTGCGTCACTTCTTCGCGTCGGCGTCCTTCTGGACCTTCTCCAGCGAGGCCACGAGGTCCTTCACCGGCGTCTGCAGCGCCACCGCCGTGCCACCGGAGGACTCGAGGAGTCCCGCCTGCACGTCCTCGTTCGTCTGGAAGATCTCGACCAGCTTGTTGTAGGTCTCGTTGTCGGCATCCTCCGCGCGGGCCGCGAAGATGTTCACGTACGGCAGGGCGCTCGGGTCCTCGGGGTCGTCCTGCGCGATCGCGTCGTCGAACGTGAGCCCGGCGTCCTCCACGAAGTCGTTGTTGATGATCGCAGCGGCGACATCGGGCAGCGAGGTGGGGATGAGCGCCGCCTCCAGCGCCTTCACCTGCACCTTCGACTTCTCGGTGTCGACGTCGGCGAGGTCGGAGTAGGGCGTGCCGCCGCTCTTCAGCTCGACGAGGCCGGCCTGCTGCAGCACGTTCAGCGCGCGGGCCTGGTTCGACGCGTCGTCCGGCACGGCGACGGTCTCGCCCTTGGGGATGTCGTCCACGTCGTCGTACTTCTTCGAGTACAGGCCGAGCGGGTAGATCGCGGTGGAGCCGATCGGCGTGAGGTCGGAGCCCGAGGCGTTGTTGTACTCGGCGAGGTACACGATGTGCTGGAACTGGTTGAGGTCGATCTCGCCCTCGCTCAGCGCGGGGTTCGGCTGCTCGTAGGAGCCGAAGTCGACCAGCTCGACCGTGATGCCCTCGTCGGCGGCAGCCTCGACGAAGGCGGGCCACTGCGCGTCGCCCTTGCCGACGACCCCGATCTTGACGGTCTCGTTCCCCGCGTCGCCGGAACCGGCGTCGGAGGAGGCCGTCGCGCATCCGGAGAGCGCGACGAACAGCGGGACCGCGGCGAGCGCGGCGAGGACGGTGGTGGTGCGGCGGGACATGATGAGGGGGTTCCTTCCTGGCGGGACCCGACTACGTTAGGCAGGTCGGGCGCAGGCGGCGGAATCGCGCCGTCACACGGCGTCACAGGTCCCGGCGGCGCCCGGGGCGGACCACCGGGTGAGGGTCAGTCGAACTCCTCGATGCCCTGCAGGCGCACCTGTTCGAGGTCGAGCCGGGCCGAGATGCGCCGCACCACCAGGTCGTCCACGGTCCCGGCGCTGCGCAGCCCGAGCAGCACCTCGCGCTTGCGGTCGAGCAGCGCGAGCTTGAGTCGCGTGTGCTCCTCGTGCCGGATGAGCGGAGAGCGCTGGGCCAGGTCGACGTCGGCCGAGGTCGCGATCATCTGCAGCACCGTGCCGTCGCTCGGCTCGGGGTCGACCGCGCCGCCGACGCCGCCGTCGGGTTCCGGCTCCCCGGTGCCCTCCTCCCCGCCGATGCCCAGGGGGTCGGGCTCGCCGAGCATGTCGTCCAGCGCCTCGGCCTCCGCGTCGATCAGGGCCTGCTCCCGCGCCAGGGTCCGGGCGTTCGCGAACTCCAGGTTGCGATACCCCTCGGCCCGCACGTGATCGCGCACCTCCGCGCCGACGCCGTGCTCGGCGGCCAGGTCGTCCAGCGCGGCCAGAGCGGCGCCGGAGATCGCACGCTCCGCGAGCTCGAACTCCTCGGCCTCCGCGTGGTCGACCGGGAACCGCGCCCAGCGCACCAGGGCGGGCAGCATGGGGGCCTGCGCGAGCAGACTGAGCAGGATCACCCCGGCCGTCACGAGCACGATCTCGTCGCGGCCGGCGATCGCGCCGCCCTCGGTCACGGTCGTGGGCACCGACAGGGCGATCGCGAGCGACACGGCTCCGCGCATCCCCGCGACGGTGGACACGAGGCGCGCACGGGAGCGCGAGCCAGGGGCCGGGCGGGCGGACGGCCTGCCCTGGAACAGCACGTTGAGCAGCTGGAACAGGTAGCGCACGACCAGCAGCGTGGCCCACACCGCGAGCGTGATCAGCACCAGTCGCCCGATCACCGACGGCGGCACCTCGTGCACCACGTACTGCACCTCGAGCCCGATGAGCACGAATAGCGCGCCGTTGAGGAGGAACACGCCGAAGGGCCACGCCGCGTCCGCCTGGCGCCGCGACGCCGCGGTCGTCACGCGCGGCGACACCCAGGCCACGATGAGTCCGGCCACGACCACGGCCAGCACCCCCGAGGCGTGCACCATCTCGGCGACAAGGAACGCCGAGAACGGCACGAGCAGCAGCGTCACGTTGATGACGATGGTCGACGACATGCGACGCAGCAGCAGGTACGCGATCGCGGCGACCGCGACGCCCGCCGCGACCCCGCCGACGTACGACACCAGCACGTCCCACGTGACCGAGAGCGGCGTGACCTGGCCGCCGAGCGCGAGCGACACCGCGATCGCATACAGGACGAGCGCGGTGCCGTCGTTCGTGAGGCTCTCCGCCTTCAGCTTCATGAACATGCGTCGCGGCAGCAGACGTCCGAGCGCGGCGACCGCGGTGGCATCGGGCGGGGCGACGGCGGCGCCCAGGATGAGCGCGACCTCCCACGGCATCCCGAACAGCACGCCGATGCCCGCGACCGCGAACGCCGAGGCCACCACGAGCAGGGTGCTCATCGGCAGGATGTAGCGGAAGTCGCGGCGGATCGAGCGCAGCGACGTGGTGAGGCTCTCCCAGAACAGGATCACGGGCAGGAACAGCAGCAGCACCGTCTCCGGCGGCAGCTGCACCTCGCGCAGCTCCGGCACGAAACCGAGCAGCAGTCCGAGCAGGACGAGGACGAGCGGGAGCGCGAGACGCACGCGCGGGGCGATCAGGGTTCCGACGAGGATCGTGAGTCCGAGCAGGACGGTGACTTCAAGGCCTTCCATCCCTACCTCCCAACGCTATGGGGAGAAGGATATTCCTGGTCTCAGCCGATCTGTTCGGTGAGTTCGAACCAGCGCAGCTCGAGCTCCTCGATCTCGGCCTCCTGCGCCGAGATCTCCTTCATCCGCTCCCCCAGTCCGGCGTAGTCGGACTGGTCGTGGTCGGCGAGCGCGTGCTTGGCCGCGTCGACCTGCGCGGTGAGCTTGTGGATGCGTCGTTCGAGCGCCGCGACCTCCTTCTGCGCCGTGCGGAGCGCGGCACCGTCGAGGCCGGTCGGTGCCGCCGCAGCGGCACTCGCGGAGGGCTTCGACCCCTCGGCCTCCACCCGCTCGCGCAGCCGCAGGTACTCGTCCACGCCGCCGGGGAGGTGGCGCAACCGTCCGGCGCCGTCGGGCCCCGGGAGGATCGCGTACTGCTGGTCGGTCACGCGCTCCAGGAAGTACCGGTCGTGGCTGACGACCAGGAGTGTGCCCGACCAGGAGTCGAGGAGGTCCTCGATCGCGGCGAGCATGTCGGTGTCCATGTCGTTGGTCGGCTCGTCGAGGATCAGCACGTTGGGCTGGTCGAGCAGCACGAGCAGCAGCTGCAACCGGCGCTGCTGGCCGCCCGAGAGGTCTTTGACCGGTGTCGACAGCTGCGCCGACGAGAACCCGAGCCGCTCCAGCAGCTGACCGGGCGTGAGGTCTTGCGCCTTCGACCCGGCGCCGAGCGTGTAGGAGGTGCGCAACCCGGAGATCACCACGCGCACCGGGTCGTTCCAGTGCGGCGTGAGCTCGTCGAGGCGCTGCGTGAGGGTGCGCACCTGCACGGTCTTGCCGCGCTTGACCCGGCCCTCTGTCGGCTCGACGGCACCGGAGATCAGCCCGAGCAGCGTGGACTTCCCCGCCCCGTTCACCCCGAGGATGCCGGTGCGCTCCCCCGGTGCGATGCGCCACTCCACGTCCTTCAGCACCGTTCTGGTGCCGCCGTCCTCGGTCGGGTAGGTCACGCCGACGTCGAGCAGGTCGACCACGTCCTTCCCGAGCCGCGACACCGCGAGCGACTGCAGCGACACCTTGTCGCGGATCTCCGGCACGTCCGCGATCAGCTCGTTGGCCGCGTCGATGCGGAACTTCGGCTTGCTGGTGCGCGCGGGGGCGCCGCGGCGCAGCCACGCGAGCTCCTTGCGGGCGAGGTTCTGCCGCTTCGCCTCGGTCGCCGCGGCCATGCGGTCGCGCTCGACCCGCTGCAGGATGTACGCCGCGTAGCCGCCCTCGAACGGCTCGACGATGCGGTCGTGCACCTCCCACGTCTCGGTGCAGATCTCGTCGAGGAACCAGCGGTCGTGCGTGACGACCAGCAGCGCCCCGGCGTTCGGGGACCAGCGCTTCTTCAGATGACCGGCGAGCCAGGTGATGGCCTCGACGTCGAGGTGGTTGGTGGGCTCGTCGAGCGCGATCACGTCCCAGTCGCCGGTCAGGAGCTTGGCGAGCGACACACGCCGCCGCTGGCCGCCGCTGAGCGATCCGATCCGCGCGTCCCACGGGAGCTCCCGCAGCAGCCCGTCGATCACATCGCGCACCCGGGCGTCGCCCGCCCACTCGTGCTCCGGCACGTCGCCGACCACGGCCGCGCCGATCGTGAGGTCGTCCGGGAGCGTATCCGCCTGGGTCAGCACACCGATGCGGGTGCCGCCGCGCACGGTCACCCGGCCGGAGTCCGGCTCCTTGGTGCCGGCGAGCATGCCGAGGAGGCTGGACTTGCCGTCGCCGTTGCGGCCGACGATCCCGATGCGGTCCCCCTCCTCGATGCCGAGGGTGACGGAGTCGAAGACGACGCGGGTCGGGTATTCGAGGTGCAGGGCTTCGGCCCCGAGAAGATGTGCCATGTCCTCTCCAGGGTAGTCGCGGATCGCCGGCCGCCCGCCCTGTCGTCAGCGGGAGCCGAAGAGCTCCGGCAGCGCCGCGGTGAACACGTCGAAGTGGCTGTACCAGACGGTGTGCGCCGCGCCGGGGATGCTCCGCACGCGGACGCCCTCGTGCTCGAACCGGCGCGCGTCCTCGTCGGTGACCCACGCGCTGGGGTCGGCGCGGACCACGATCGAGCCCGGTGCGGCGCTCCAGTGCCCATCGGAGCCGCACGACACGGACGCGGCCGTCGCGGCATCGAACCGCTCGGCCGCGCGGGCCTCCGCCTCGGCATCGGCGACCGAATAGAACGGACGCGCGCGGCGCAGCTCGGCCGGCGACAGGCGTGCACGCCGGTCGTGTTCGTACTGCGACACCAGCGCCGCGCGATCCTGACCGCCCTGCAGGGTCAGCGCCGCGTCGACGTAGACGGCGAGCGCCGGTTCGAGTCGCGGGGCGGCCGCGGCGAGGACCGTGGCACCGAAGGAGTGTCCCATCGCGGCGATCAGGGGCGGGCCGGGGGTGGCGGACGGGGGCTCGACGAGGCACGCCAGGGTCTCGACGACCGCGTCGGCCGCGCTCTCGATCGTGAGCTGCGGGTCGCGCGGCGAGAGTCCGTGACCGGGGAGATCGAGCGCGAGCACGCGGAAACCGCGCTCCGTCAGCGCGGGCACGACGCGGTGCCAGCTCTCGGCGGAGCCCATCATGCCGTGGAGGAGCACGACCGTGTGCTCGCCCGAACCGGCTTCGACGACGTTGAGAAGCATCGCGTCAGTAAACCACGACCGTTACCTTTCCGTGACCTGACTTTCGTCCATACTCGTTCGATCCTTTGTTCGAATGTCGGTGGTCGGTGATGGAGTGAAGTCATGACCGCGCTGCTCGACGCCACCGACTCCCAGCGGGCGATGCTCGCCGAGCTGGTCGCGGGCCTGGTCGCGGCGGAGCAGACGCTGAGCAGCATGCAGGCCGCCCGCGACGGCTTGCTGGCCCTGGCCGGGCGCCTCGCGGTCGACATCGCCCGGCAGGGGCGCCACCCCGACCACGGCGACCTGGCGATCCGCACGGTCGCCGCCGAGATCGGCGCGGCCCAGCGCGCGAGCGATCGCGCGGTCGAACGGCGCATGTCCGAGGCGTCCTGGCTGGTCGAGCGCTTCCCCGCGGTGTGGGAGGCGCAGGGCCGCGGGCTGATCAGCGCGGCGCACGCGCGCGCGATCCTCGACGCGGGCGCGCATCTCCACGACGCTTCCGAGCGGTCGGCCTTCGCCGACGACGCCGTAGCCCTCGCGCAGACCACCTCGCCCAACCGGCTGCGGCCGCTCGTGCGACGCCTCGCCGAACGCTTCCAGGAGCGCACGGTCACCGAACGGCACCGCGACGCCCGCGAGCAGCGCCGGGTCTGGGTGAAAGACGCAGGCGACGGGATGGCCGACCTGGGCATGCACGGACCGGCGGCACTCGTCCACGGCATGTTCGACCGGCTGTCGCAGATGGCTCACGCCGTACAGCAGGAGAACGCGCGCGCGGAGCGGGGCGCGACCGAGCCCTCCCCTGCCACACCCGACACCTGCACGGTCGACCAGCTGCGAGCCGACCTGCTCTCCGATCTGGTGCTGACTGGCACCCCGGCCGGCCACGACACGGCGGACGGTCTGCTGGGCGAGCTGCGGGCGCGCGTGGAGGTGACGGTGCCTGTGCTGACCCTTCTTCGTGACGATCACCCCACGGCGGTGGGCGCTCCGGCTGAGCTCGACGGTCAGACGCCGATCGATGCGGAGACCGCCCGACATCTGACCGGCGGCGCCGCGGGGTGGGACCGGGTGCTGACGCATCCGATCAGCGGCGCGACGCTCGCGGTCGACCGCTACCGGCCGAGCGAGGAGCTCCGCCGGCACCTGCGAGCGCGCGACCAGCGCTGTCGTTTCCCCGGATGCGGCCTCGCGGCGCGGAAGAGCGACCTCGACCACAGCCACGATGCGGCCCGCGGCGGGAAGACCGAGCACCGGAACCTGGCGACCCTCTGCCGCAGACACCACACCCTCAAGCACCACTCCCCGTGGCAGGTGCGGCAGCGGCCGGGCGGCCTTCTGGAGTGGACGAGTCCGGCCGGACGGACCTACCTCGACCGTCCGCCGCCTCGGCCATCGGTGGTGTTCGCGGAGGCGGCACCGTTCTGAGTCGCGATGCTGCGAGCGCATTGATGATGCCGGCGGGTGCGGCGAGCGGTGGGTGCAGCGAGTGCGGCAGGTGCGGCGAGCGGTGGGTGCAGCG
>NZ_SSDQ01000078.1:0-2950 GCF_004794315.1 Microbacterium sp. PF5
AACCGGTGCAGCGAACCGAACCCGTACACGGGTTCCAGAGCCTCCGCGAGCCGGTCGCTGAGCGCCGCGATCATGCCCGCGTCCGGTGGGTAGTCGTGCGCGAGCGGAGCCCCGGAGAGCGACATGATCTGCGCGCCCTCGTCGGAGAACTGCTTCGCGGACGACCCGATGAGGTACTCCATGACGGGGCCGAATCCGCCCTCCCTGCGGCGCATCAGGTCGAGCGTCCACCCCCGCACGATGCCGCCCTCGCCGTAGATGGGCAGCCAGGAGAGGAAGCCGTCGACGTCGCCGTTGGGGGCGATGGCGAGGGCGAGCCGTACCTCCGGATCCTCCGCCTCCTCGAGGGTGCCGAGTGTGAAGCGCATCTCGGGGAGGTCCTTGTCGCCGACCCAGGCCTCGGAGATCGCCCGCAGCTGCTGCTGCACCCCCCAGGGCTCCTCCTTCAGATGCGTCATCCGGAACGTCATGTCCTCGCGTCCTGCCTTGTTGAGGGAGGTGCGCACGGAGTTCCAGCGCTTTCCGGTGAACTCCAGGCCCGGCAGATCGACGATCGTGTCGTCCGCCACGACCAGGCTCCGCCAGGTCTCCGGCACCGCGGCCCGCGTGGCCTCGTCGGCGCTGAAGAAGCAGGGGATGAGCCCGGCGCCCTCCGCCGCGCGGATGAAGTCCCGCACCGCATCGGTGCGGCGTTCGCGCGGCCCGATCGGATCCGCCAGTGCCAGTGCCACGCTGTTGCGCCGCTGATACGCGACGATGCCGCCGTCCACGCGCGCGAACGCGTTGCCCTCCCAGGTGGTCATCCACGACAGGGTGCCGCCGCCGTGGGTCTTCAGCTCCTTCTCCAGGTCGGCGAGCGTGGGTGCCGGCTGCGCGCCGAGCTTCGACCGCCGTCGGGCTCGGAACGCCCGCCGCACCACGATCAGGTAGACGAGGATCAGCAGCCAGAGCACGCCGCTGGCGAGGGCGAGCTCGGTCTCGCCGTCGATCTGCAGTTCGAGCTGTGCCTCGCTGGTCAGGATGATCAGCGCCAGGATGAGCGCACCGGAGAGCACGTTGAGGCTGGCGAGGATGATCGCGAGCACCCACGCCCATCGCCGACCGCGACGCAGCCCGTTCGCGATGAGCAGGATGACGGCCGCGTCGAGCGCGGTGTCCAGGAATCCGCCGGAGGCGGGTGCGGTGGGGCCGAAGGGGCCGTCGGTCGGGACCAGGACGGTGATGACCTCGGTCGCCAGCAGGAGCAGCACGGCCATGACCGCGATGAGGCGCTGCTCGCGGACCGTCGTGTGCCGCACGCGCAGGCTGCGGTCCACCGCGAGGATCAGCAGCACCGCCAGCAGATGCTCGAGGTCGGCGACCTTGCCCCAGAACATCATCGCGATGAAGACGAACCCGAGGAGGATGAGCCAGCCGCGTACCCGCCACGGGGGACGGAACAGTCCGACGGCTGCAGCGATGCAGGCCATCGTGCCCCCGGACGCGCCCACGTCGAGCGCGCGCGCCTGCTCCGCCGCCCACGCCCATTCGAACTGCGACAGCAGCAGGAGCAGCAGCGCGGTGGCGAAGATCGCGAAGAGCTGTCCCACCGCGTAATAGGCGATCGCGACGCGGCTTCCGCGACGGAACTCCAGGTACCCCATGCCCCAGAAGCCGGCGATCGTGAACAGGTACACCCACGGCTGGTTGACGAAGAACGTGCCGGTGACCGGCGTCCACCATTTGCCGTCCGACAGGTTGGGCAGGCCGTACGCGACCGAGGGGAACAGCTCCGAATCCTCGAACGGCCGCCACAGTCCCTGTGAGACGACGCCGACGACCAGGATCAGGCCCACCATCGTGAGGGTCGCCGGGATGCGCCGGGCGACGGTGATCAGGGGGCGCGCGGGAGCGGAGGCATCCTCGGACATGCGCTCAGCGTAGCGACGGGTCCCCCCGGCCGGCGGGACCCGGCCGGGGTATTCCGCTGCCGCCGGGTCAGTCCGCGACGGCCTTCGCGATCGCGTCCTCCAGATCGCCCCAGGCCGTCAGCTCGAGCATCTCGCCGTCGACGAAGAACGTGGGGGTGCTCGTGACGCCGAGTCGCTCACCGTCACGCTTGTCCTGCTCCACCCGCGCGAGGGTGGCGGGGTCGGCGACGGCCTCGTCGTACGCCGCGAGATCGAGGCCCAGCTCCTGGGCGAACGCGCGGAACACCTCCGGGGTCTCCTCGGGCTGCTCGCCCCAGTTCGCCTGCGTCGCGAACAGGTGGTGGTACATGTCCTCGAAGCGGCCCTGCTGTGCGGCGGCCTCGGCGGCCAGGGCGGCCTGTGTCGAGTTGACGTGGCCGGGGAGCGGGAAGTAGCGCGCGACGTAGCGGATGTCGCCGTCGTACGTGTCGCGGAGCTCCTCGACGATCGGATAGAAGGCGCCGCACGCCTCGCATTCGAAGTCGAGGAACTCGACGACCGTGACGGCGCCGGGACCGCCCTCGTCGAGCACGTGCGAATCGGTGCGGACGGTCGGCTGGCGCTGGCCCGCGTCGGGGTCGGGCTCGTCGGCGCGCTGGGTGATGGCCCAGACGATGGCGACGATCAGCAGGACGACGGCGACGGCGATGGCGATCAGGGTCGCCTTGACAGGGGTTCTCACGGGGTTCTCCAGACAGGGGTACGACGGATGGGGGTGCCGCGGGCGCGGCGCGGAGTCGTCGTACGGCTCAGGTCCGGGAGAGGGACAGTTGTGCGAGGGAGGGGGCGAGCCGGCGCGGGCGGGGCGTCGCGCGCAGCGGCGGGGTCGTGCGGGGTGTCCGGCCGAGCGGCGTGCCGGGTCCGCGGAGCATGCGGCGGCCGAGGAGCAGCACCAGGGTGAGGCAGCACAGCGCCGCCGCGGTGCAGGCGACCGCGGCCATTCCGGTCGAGTCCTCCGGGGCTGCGACGGCGACGGCGGCGGCGACGGGGGCGCCGTCGCC
>NZ_SSDQ01000079.1:0-4805 GCF_004794315.1 Microbacterium sp. PF5
CCGCCGGGCACGCCCGCGCACCCGGCGGCTCCGGCCGATCCGAGCGCCGGATCGCTCGCGACCACCGGCGGCAGCACGTCGCCCTGGGTCCTGACCGGCGGAACGGTGCTCGCGCTCATCGGCGCCGGGCTCGTGGCAGCGCACGTCGCGCGCACACGTCGCGCGCGCTGACGCCGGGCACCGCCCCACGCACGGAGGGCGGGGGCGAGGTCTCACGACCTCGTCCCCGCCCTCCGTGCGTGCCGGCTGGAGCCTCGATCGCTCTGGGGCGGACGGGTCCGCGCCCGGCCGCGCGCAGAGACGACGCCTGGCGCGTCAGCGCACGTTGCCGTTGGAGCAGGTCTGCTGTGCGGCCGAGTTGCCCTTGATGCTGTCGGGCAGCGCCACCACGTCGCTCGGCGTCGCGTTGGGATCGGGCGTCGCCTCCACGGGGGTGGTGGGCTCCGCCACGATCACCCCGTCGTTGCTCGTGTTCTGATGCGTGACCTGGAGCTGGGCGTTCTTCTCGATCGCATCCCACATCACGTCAGCCGCCTGCGTGTTCGGAACCACCTTGTTGGGGTCGGCGCTGTCCTGGTTCGTCGGGTACTGGAGGAACACGATGTCCTCGAAGGGAACGGACTTCACGGCGAGCGCGATCTGCGCGATCTTCATCGGATCGGCGAGCGACGTGCTGGTCTCGAGGTTCTGGAGGCCGATGTTGGCGAGCTTCAGCATGACCGGGACGTTGCCGAGGGTGTCGCTGCTGATCAGCGCGCGCGCGAGGCTCGACATGTACTGCTGCTGGTTGCCGATGCGTCCCAGGTCGCTGCCGTCGCCGACGCCGTGCCGGGTGCGCAGGAACTGCAGCGCCTCGAGGCCCTGGAGCCAGTGCGTGCCCGCCTCCATGTCGAGGCCCGTGTAGCGGTCCTTGATCGGGTTGGCCAGGCAGACCTCCACACCACCGATCGCGTTGGTGATCTCGATCACGCCGCCGAACGTGACGGATGCCGCGAACTGCACCTCCTGGTCGGTCAGCTGCGAGATCGTCTGGACGACGCAGTTGAGGCCGCCGTCGGTGTAGGCGGTGTTGAGCGGCTGCTTGCTCATGGCGGAGTGGACGTTGCCGTCCTCGTCCTCGCACTCGGGGATCGGCACCATGAGGTCACGCGGGAAGCTGACCACCGTGATCCGCCGGGGTTCCTGCGAGACGTGGACCAGCAGGTTCACATCGTTGAGCGTGCCCCCCGCGTCGCGACCCGTGCAGCGATCGCCGAAGAGATCCTTGTACTTCTCCTCGCACGTGTCGACGCCCGTGAGAACGAGGTTGAAACCACCCTTGTACTCGCCGATGTCCGGCGGAACGTCTTCCTGACCGTCGAGATCGACCGCGTTGGCGGAGACCGTGCTGGAGAAGTCGTAGAAGATGTAGGTGCCGACACCGATGCCACTGACCAGCACCACGGCCAGGCCGATCGCGATGAACTTCATCAGCTGACCCAGGGTGCCGGGGGTGTGCTGCTGACCGTGTCGCGCGAGGGTATGACGGCGTCGGTTGTCGCTCACTCGGGCCCTTTCGGATTCGGCACGGCGCGGTGGGTTCGCCGTGCTCGGTATGCGGAGGGTGTGGGATTCGAACCCACGAGACATCTCTGCCCACTGGTTTTCAAGACCAGCTCCATCGGCCGCTCGGACAACCCTCCCGACAGATACGTCTGCCGACCAGGCGTGAGTCTAGCCGAACTCTATTCTCGTGCGTCGACCTGGGCGGGCGCTGGAAGCGTGTCGAGCGCGGTCGCGAGGCCCCCCGTTTCGACGTCGGTCGTGACCTCTCCCGCGGCGTCCTTCACCTCGTCCGGCGCCTGCCCCATCGCCACCGCACGGCCCCCGCCCGCGAGGGCCCAGCCGAACATCCCGATGTCGTTGCGACCATCCCCCGCGACCAGCACGCGGTCGCGCTGCAGTCCGAGCTCGTGACGCACCCGCTCCAGCGCCGTTCCCTTGTCGACGCCCTGCGGAGCGATGTCGAGCCAGGCGGTCCAGCCGATCGCGTACGACACCTCGTTGAGCCCCGCGTCGGCCACGAGCCGGTGGAAGTCGTCCTCGTCGTGATCCGGCGAGACGACCACGATGCGCGACACCGGGAGATCCCCGAGCCGGTCGAAGTCGACCTGCCGTCCGCCGTCGAGCGTCCAGTCGTCGAGCTGCTCGGTGAAGAGCCGCTGTCCGGAGCCGAGCTCGACCATGTATCGCGCGTCCGGGAGGCGGTCACGGAGCAGAGCCAGCGCGGGAGTCGGGTCGAAGGTCTCGACGTGCCAGCGCTCCCACCGGTCGCCCACGCGCCGCATCGTCACTGCGCCGTTCGAGCAGACGACGAGATCCGCCGTGAGACCCAGCTCCTCCACGTAGCGCTGCGTCCCCATCCAACTGCGCCCCGTCGCGATCGTGACCAGGTGTCCGGCGTCGCGCACGCGGGCGATCGCCTCCGGCACACCGGGGCTCATGGTCTCGTCCTGGAGCAGGATCGTGCCGTCGACGTCGAGGCCGACCAGCCAGGGCGCGCTCACCGGGCGGCCTGCGCGTCGGCGAGCGGGCGGATCACCTCGAGTCCGCCGAGGTAGGGGCGCAGCACCTCGGGCACCCGCACGGAGCCGTCCGCCTGCTGGTGCGTCTCGAGCAGGGCGACGATCCACCGGGTGGTCGCGAGCGTGCCGTTGAGCGTGGCCACGTGCTGCGTCTTCGGCGCGGACGCCCCCTCCTCCACCGGCGGCCGGTACCGCACGTCGAGGCGCCGGGCCTGGTAGGTCGTGCAGTTCGAGGTCGAGGTGAGCTCGCGGAACGCACCCTGGGTGGGCACCCACGCCTCGATGTCGTACTTGCGCGCGGCGCTCGAACCGAGGTCGCCAGCGGCGACATCGATCACGCGATACGCGAGGCCGAGCGCGGTGAGCATCTGCTCCTGCAGCGCGACCAGCCGCAGGTGCTCGGCCTCCGCGTCCTCGGCCGAGGTGTAGACGAACATCTCGAGCTTGTTGAACTGGTGCACGCGGATGATGCCGCGGGTGTCCTTGCCGTGCGATCCCGCCTCGCGGCGGTAGCACGTGGACCAGCCCGCGTAGCGGAGGGCGCCGTCGGACAGGTCGACGATCTCGTCCTTGTGGTAGCCGGCGAGCGCGACTTCGCTCGTGCCGACCAGGTACAGGTCGTCGTCCTTGTCGAGGTGGTACACCTCGTCCGCGTGCTCGCCGAGGAAGCCGGTGCCCTGCATGATCTCCGGCCGCACGAGCGTGGGCGTGATCATCGGCACGAAGCCGTTCTGCAGCGCCGTGTCGAGCGCGAGGTTCATGAGGGCGATCTCGAGCCGGGCGCCGATCCCGCGCAGGAAGTAGAAGCGCGCGCCGGAGACCTTCGCGCCGCGCTCCATGTCGATCGCGCCGAGCAGCTCCCCGAGCTCGAGGTGGTCGCGGGGCTCGAAGTCGAACGCCGGGACGTCGCCCACCCGCCGCAGCTCGACGAAGTCCTCCTCGCCCCCCGCCGGCACACCGTCGATCACGACGTTCTCGATGCGCGCGAGGGCCGCGGCCGCGTGCTCCGAGGCTTCGTTCGCGGCGTGCTGCGCCTGCTTCACGCGGTCGGCGAGGTCCTTCGCCTGGGCGACGAGCGCCGCCTTCTCCTCCTTGGGGGCCTTGGCGACCTGCTTGCCGAAGGCGTTCTGCTCGGCACGCAGCTCTTCGAACGCGGCGAGCGCGGCCCTGCGCGATCGATCGGCCTCGAGTGCGACGTCGACGGTGCTCTGGTCGTTGCCACGGGCAGCCTGCGAACGGCGGACGATCTCCGGGTTTTCGCGGAGGAGTGCGAGGTCGATCATTCCGCAAGTCTACGAGGTGCGGCGGAGCCCCTCGGCTGCCGGTCTAGAGTAGCGCCATGCGCACGAGCCCCCCTGTCACCTCGCAGGCGGCACTCGTGTACAACCCGGTGAAAGTGGACGGGAAGCGGCTGCGGGCGCAGGTTCGAGACCTGTGCCGCGAGGCGGGCTGGCAGCACCCGGCGTTCTACCCGACGACGGTCGACGACGCCGGGCAGGGAGCCACGGCCGAGGCGCTCGCCCGTGGTGTGGACGTGGTGCTGGTGGCGGGCGGCGATGGCACGGTGCGCGCGGTCGCGGAGGCCATCGCCGGCACCGGGGTGCCGCTCGCGATCCTGCCGAGCGGCACCGGCAACCTCCTCGCGCGCAACCTGGGACTGCCGCTGACCGACCCCGCCGAGATGATCCGTGCCGCTCTGGGCGACTTCCGCCACCCGATCGACATCGGCTGGGCACGGCTCACCCGCGCGGACGGCGAGGAGGTCGAGCATGCCTTCGTGGTGCTCGCCGGCATCGGCCTGGATGCCGACATGATCGCGAACACGCGCTCCGACCTGAAGCGATCGGTCGGGTGGATCGCGTACGTCGACGGTGCTGCGCGATCGCTCCCCCGGGCCCAGCCGTTCCGCGCCGTCTACCAGATCGGTGAGGGGCGCCTGCACTCCACCAAGGTCCACAGCATCCTGTTCGCGAACTGCGGCACGCTGCCCGCCGGCATCTCGCTGATCCCCGACGCGTCGATCACCGATGCCGCACTCGACGTCGCCGTGATCCAGCCGACCGGTGTGCTCGGCTGGCTGGGTGTGTGGCGCAAGATCTGGTGGGACAACTCGGTGCTGCGCCGCTTCCGCGCGGGACGCCTCGTGCTGGAGCGCCGCGGCACGGACGCCTCGGTGCACTACTTCCGCGGCGCGGCGGCCGAGGCGGCGGCGCCCGCTCCCACGCCCGTCGAGCTCGACGG
>NZ_SSDQ01000080.1:0-2549 GCF_004794315.1 Microbacterium sp. PF5
CCGCCCAGGCCGCGGGGGTGGCGCACATCGGAGCGCATGCACTCGGGGCGGCCGCGTATGCCGCGGTCGCCGTGGGGCTCGCGCATCCCGACGACCCCCGCGCCCGCGACCGGGAGGTGACGCAGCAGCTCGCCCTCCTCTCCCCCGCCGCAGCTTCGGCCCTGCGCTCCCTGCCCCTCCTCGGCACCGACACCGCCGGACCGCTCGGCCCCGGGCTGCTGGCCGCGGGCGACCTCGGCGCGGTGATCCGGCGGGTGCAGGCCGCACTCGCCTGACCCCGCTGCACGCCGCGCTTCAGCGGCGATTCAGCGTCGAGCCGCCACACTGGGGTGATGCGGATCCTGGTGGTGGACGACGAGGTGCGCCTGGCGGAGGGCGTGCGTCGGGGGCTGGAGGCCGAGGGCTTCGCGGTCGACGTGGCACACAACGGG
This sequence comes from Microbacterium sp. PF5, assembly GCF_004794315.1. NCBI lineage: Bacteria > Bacillati > Actinomycetota > Actinomycetes > Micrococcales > Microbacteriaceae > Microbacterium > Microbacterium sp. PF5. Next base: position 432 of record NZ_SSDQ01000080.1, read on the forward strand.
GTCGACGGACTGTGGCGGGCACGGGAGACGCGGTACGACGCGATCGTGCTCGACCTGATGATGCCCGGCATGAGCGGCTGGAAGGTGTGCGAGGCGCTGCGGGCGGAGGAGAACTGGACACCCGTGCTCATGCTCACCGCGAAGGACGGGGAGTGGGATCAGGTCGAGGCGCTCGAGACCGGCGCCGACGACTACGTCACGAAGCCGTTCTCGTTCGCGATCCTGGTCGCACGGCTGCGGGCCCTGGTGCGCCGCGGGGCCGTGGCCCGTCCGACCGTGCTGGAGGCCGGGGATCTGCGCCTGGATCCCGCGGCGCATCACGTATGGCGCGGCGACACGCCGATCAGCCTCACGGCCAGGGAGTTCGCGGTGCTCGAGCACCTGATGCGGCACCGCGGCCAGGTGCTCTCCAAGCGCGACCTGATCGCGGGGGTCTGGGACGACGACTTCGACGGCGACCCGAACATCGTCGAGGTGTACGTCGGCCATCTGCGGCGCAAGGTCGACAAGCCGTTCGGGCGCGCGGCCATCGAGACCATCCGCGGGGCGGGCTACCGGCTGGCGGCCGACGGTGGCTAGCCGGTTCCTCCGTTCGGTGCGCGGCCGGACGACGCTCGGCGCGACGGTGGTCGTGGCGGTGGCCCTGCTGATCGGCGCCTTCTCCTTCTACGGCGTGCTCAGCGCGAGCATCCACGGCGCCAGGGAGCGCGCCGCCGAGCAGCGCCTGGAGGAGCTGGTGCAGCGCTTCGAGGGTCCGGGGCGCCCCGGTCCCGAGCTGCTCGACGACGACATCGTGCAGCTGATCGGACGCGACGGGACCGTGCGTCGCGCGAGCGAGGAGGCGCAGGAGCTCCTCGGGTCGGGGTCGCTGCCCGTGCATGACGACCCGCGCAGCTTCGTGATCGACGGCGAGCGGATGGTGGTCGTGTCGGACGACCTCGACGACGGTGAGAGCCTGGTGCTGGCGGTGCCGATGGAAGACGACGCGGAGACGCTCGCCACGGTCGCGACACTGTTGGCCGTCGCCGTCCCCGCCCTGCTGGTGCTCGTCGCCGCGACCACCTGGCTCGTCACGGGGCGGGCCCTGCGTCCGGTCTCGCGCATCCGCACGGAGGTCGACGGCATCACGGCCGAGCGCCTCGACCGCCGCGTGCCCGTGCCCGACACGGGCGACGAGATCGCGTCCCTCGCGACCACGATGAACGGCATGCTCGACCGGCTCGACGCCGCCGCGACCGCCCAGCGCCGCTTCGTGTCCGATGCCTCGCACGAGCTGCGGTCGCCGCTCGCGACCATCCGTCAGCACGCCGAGCTGGCGCAGTCGCACCCCGAGGTCACGAGCATCCGCGAGCTCGCCGACGTGGTGTCGGAGGAGGGCCTGCGCCTGCAGGGCATCGTCGAGTCACTCCTGCTGCTGGCCCGCCTCGACGAGGGGGTGGCGGGTGCCGCGGAGCCGGTGGACCTCGACGACATCGCCCTCACCGAGGTGCGACGCCTGCGCGCGGCGGGGCTCGACGTGGACGGGTCGGGCATCGGCGCCGCCCGGGTGTCGGGCGACCCCCGGCTGCTCGCGCAGCTCGTGCGCAACCTCGCCGACAACGCCGCCCGCCACGCCCGCGGTCGTCTGGCGATCGGGGTCACCACGGTGCAGCAGCACGTGTTCCTGACCGTGGAGGACGACGGGTCGGGCGTGCCGGCGGCCGAGCGGGAGCGGATCTTCGAGCGGTTCGTGCGACTCGACGAGGCGCGCAGCCGTGATGCGGGCGGCAGCGGTCTGGGCCTGGCGATCGCCCGCAGCATCGCGACCGCGGCGCACGGCACCGTCACGGTGGACGACTCGCGATGGGGCGGGGCGCGGTTCGTCGTGACCCTGCCCTCCGCGGACTGAGACGCCGCACGGCATTCCTGAAGAGCGCTTCAGGACGCTTCAGGGTGGCTTCAGCGCCCCCGCGAGACCATCGGGACATGGACGACAAGAACCCCACCCCCGAGAACCCCACCCCGGAGCAGCCCGGCACCCCGGAGCAGCCCGCCGCCGCGCAGAGCCCGGCCCCCGCGCAGCCCGACGCGACCCCCGCCGCCGACGCCCCCACCGTTCCGGTCGAGCCGACCGCGCCC
>NZ_SSDQ01000081.1:0-20575 GCF_004794315.1 Microbacterium sp. PF5
CGTGTCCGCATCGACGGAGAGCCGGTGACGCCGCGTGATCCCGGGTTCCGCCGCCGCGACACCGCCGAGCGCGGCGGCACCGAACCCGGCGAGCAGCATGCGCCTGCTGCGCAGCGCGGCGGTCTCGGTCATCTCCTGCTGGGTCATGCTCATCCTCCTTGCGGCGTCGTCGCCGCGGTCAGGCGTCCGGCCGTCCGGCCGAGCCGCGTCCTCCCTCGAGTCCCCCGACCCCAGCACCCCGGGCTCCCGCCCGGACGATCCACCCCGCGTCAGCCGGCGGGGTCGTCCCCGCGCGCGATCACCGCGGTCATGCCATCCACGCCAGCGCGGCGCGATCCACCGTGTGGGCGAGCGGTCGGCCCTCGAAGAACGCCGCGACCTCGTCCGCCACGATCCGGCCCTGCCGCAGCCGCCCCTCGTGGGTGCCGGCGGCGCGATGCGGCGTCACGAGCACCCCGGGGAGGGTGCGGAACGGGCTGTCGGCGCCGAACGGCTCCTCGTCGAACACGTCCACCGCGGCGCTCAGGCGGCCCGTGCGCACCTCGTCGATGAGCGCGGCCTCGTCCACCAGCCACGAGCGGGCCGTGTTCACCAGCCCCGCGCCGTCGGGCATCAGCGCGAGCTCCCGCCGACCGAGGAGGTGATGCGTCTCGGGCAGCGTCGGCGCGTGCACCGCGACGATGCGGGCGCGACGAAGCGCCTCGTCCAGCGGCACCAGCTCCGCACCGAGGGCGGCGGCCGCGGCGGCGTCGATCGTGGGATCCACCAGCAGCGGCTCCGCGCCCAGCGCCGAGATCAGCGGCAGGTACGCACGACCCGTCCGCGACGCGCCGATCACCGCGATGGGCGCCCCGAGGATCTCGTGCTGCGTGCCCACCGCGGCCGCGTCGTACCAGCCGCCCGCGCGCACCCCGTGCGACAGCTCGGGCAGCCGGTGCAGCAGCGCGAGCGTGAAGGCGAGCGACACCTCGGCGACCGGGCGGGCCATGGCGTCGCCCGCCTGGGTCACCGCGACGCCCCGGTCGAACAGCTCCCCGGTCGCGAACGCCTTGACGGACGCGCCCGTGTGCGCCACGAGCTCCAGCGCCGGAAGGCGCGCGAGCAGGGCGGGGTCGAACGGCGGGGCACCCCAGCTCGTGATCACGACCCGTGCCCCGCGCAGCTCGGCGGGGTCGAGGTCGTCGAGCGACTCGACCCGCACGAACCTCCCGCCCGCGGCGGCCGCGGCACGGTGCAGGCGCTCGAGGTCGGCGGGCGCGAAGAACTCCGCCGACAGCGCCTCCGGAACCGCCGCCACGACGACCGCGGGCGCCGCGGCGCTCATCGCAGCCAGTCCTCGAGGTGCGCGGCGATGAACGCGTCGTCGTTCAAAGCCGGGTAGGCGCGGCGCACCCGGGCGATCTCCTCCGCCTGCCCTGGCGAGAGCCCCTCGGCCGGATCGAGGCACCACGTTCCCTCGAGCAGGCCCTGCTGGCGCAGCATCTCGTGCACACCCGCGATCACGCCGTGGAAGTCGTTGCCCGGGTCGAAAACCGCCTGGTTCACATCGACCATGTCGGAGGCCAGCAGCCCCAGCTCGCGGTACGCCTCGGCGTCGCCGTCCATCGCCTGCCGCGCCCGCTCCAGCAGCGCGACGGCCGCCCGCGTGCCCACGGCCCACTGGCCGAGCAGCCCGCCGACGAAGCGCAGCGTGCGCGGGCCGGACGGCGAGTCCACGTGGAACTCGGACAGCAGGTCGGCGACGATCGCGTCGTCGTTTCCGGTGTACAGGGCGATGTCGTCGGCGCGACCGGACGCCGCCACCCCACGCACCAGCTCCAGCGTGCGGTAGCGGTCGAACGGCGCGGCCTTCACCGCGACCACGGAGGGGATCGACGCGAACTCGCGCCAGAAGTCACGGCCGAGCACGGGCCCGCCGATCGCGGTCTGCAGGTAGAAGCCCACCACGGGCAGCACCTCGCCGACGGCGCGGGCGCGTTCGAGCAGGGCACGCTCGTCGGCGCCCGCGACGCGGGGACTCACCAGCACGGCGTCGTACCCCAGCCCGCGCGCGAGCTCGGCCTCGGCCACCGCCTGCGCCGTGCCGCCCGCCACACCGGCGATGCGCACGACCTCGGCACCCGCGCGGGCGTCGAGCTCCTCCGCGGCGAGCGCGAGCACGGGCTCGAACAGGGCGTGCTCCGGGTCGCGGATCTCGAACTGGGTCGTGTGCACCCCCACCGCGACACCACCGGCACCCGCGTCGAGGTAGTAGCGCGTGAGGGCGCGCTGGCGGCGTTCGTCGAGCGTGCGGTCGGCCGTCAGGGCGAGCGGGTGCGCGGGGATCACGGCACCGCGCGCGAGCGTGGCCGCGGCCTCGGGTCGCAGCACCGGCACGGTCGCGGTGTCCGCGGACGACGACGACATCAGAACTTCCCGTCCCGCACGGCCCACTTGGTGGGCTTGGCGATCATCGGCAGGCCCGCGTCGATCCAGGAGGCCTGCATGCGGATCAGCTCCTCGGCCGACACGGACGGGTAGCCGAACAGGGCCATGCAGCGGCGGGCGTCGCTGAGCAGCGCGGTCGGCTGCGGCTCCTCGACGATCGTGACCTCGCGGTCGAACAGGGTGCCGAAGCCGCGGGCGACCGACTCCACGCTCAGCAGCTCCGGCCCGGTGAGGTTGATGACGAACGGATCGGTCGACGCGTGCACGAGGCTGCGCAGCACCACCTCGTTCGCGTAGCCCTGCCAGATCACGTTGACGTTGGCGGTGGCGACCGACACGGGCTCGCCCGCGTGCACGGCCGTGCCGATGTCGGCCAGCACCCCGTAGCGCAGGTCGACCGCGTAGTTCAGGCGGATGATGGCGACCTTCGTGCCGCGCTCCTGCGCACCGAACTCGAACACCCGCTCCCGTCCGAGGCACGACTGGGCGTACTCGCCGATCGGCGCCGGGGTCACGTCCTCCGACGCGCCGCCCGACGACGCGGGCACGAACGGGTACACGTTGCCGGTGGACAGCACGGCGATCGCGCTGTCGCGGTAGCGGCGGGCCACCCGGTCGGGCAGGGCGGCGTTGACCTCCCAAGCCCACGACGCGTTGGTCGCCGCACCGAACTTCGCGCCGACCATGAACACCACGTGGGGGGCGTCGGGAAGGGCGGAGAAGTCGTCGTTCTCGATCAGGTCGAACGGCACGACGGTCACGCCCGCGGCCTCCAGGCGCTCGCGGATCGCGGCGTCGCCGAAGCGCGAGACCGCGTACACGGCGTCGCCCTTCCGGCCGGCCGCGTCCATCCCGCGGCGCGCGAGCATCGCGAGCGTCGGGCCCATCTTGCCGCCGGCGCCGAGGATCACGAGGTCGCCCGATCCGCGTGCCAGGTCGGCCACGAGCGCGTCGCTCGGCGTGGCCAGGGCCTCTTCGAGCTCGGCCTCGGAGGCGAAGCTGTGCTGAGTCATGTGGTGCTTTCCCTTCTTCTCAGCCCTTGATCCCGGTGCCGGTCACGCCCTCCTGCACGTACCGCTGGGCGATCAGGTACGCGAGGAAGATGGGCAGCAGCGCCACGACGGAGCCGGCGAGCATGGTGCTGAGCGGCACGTTCTGCTGCTGCAGCGACGAGATGCCCACGGTGAGGGTGAACATCGAGTTCGACTTGGCGATGATGAGCGGCCACAGGAAGTCGTTCCAGTGCCACAGGAACACGAAGATGCCGAGGGTGGCGAGGATCGGCTTGCACAGCGGCAGCACGATCCGCAGGAAGATGCGGAACTCCCCCGCACCGTCGATCCGTGCCGCCTCGAACAGCTCGTCGGGCAGCCCCTGGATGAACTGCCGCATCAGGAACACGGCCTGCGCGTTCGCGAGCGTCGGCAGGATCAGGCCCCAGTAAGTGTCGATGCCGCCGAGGTTCGCCATCAGGATGAACGTCGGGATCAGCGTCACGTGGAACGGCACCATGACCATCGCCAGGAACGACCAGAACATGACCTCCTTGCCGCGGAAGCGCTTCTTGGCGAAGGCGTATCCGGCGAGCGCGGAGAGGAACAGCACGGCCACGACCGACACGAGCGAGTAGACGAGCGTGTTGAACAGCCAGCCGAGGATGTTCTGACCGCCGAGCACCTGCGCGTAGGAGTCGAACGAGATGTCCGTCCAGGGCAGCAGCGAGCCGGGCAGCTCGACGACCATGCCGGGCTTCAGGCTCAGCACGACCATCGCATAGAACGGGAAGAAGCTGAGGATGCCCGCGAGGCTCAGCCAGATCCACCGCACGACCACGCCCCAGCCGGTGGGCTCCAGCGCGCGGAACGAGCGGCGCTTGCGGGGCGCGGGCTGCGGGGTCGGCGCGGCGGTCTGCGTCGGGGGCTGCAGGAGAGCGGTCATTTCTGCTTTCCGATCACGAGGCGCTGGATGAGGGCGACCACGAGGGTCATGACGAACAGGGCGACGCCGACGGCGGCCGCGTAGCCGTAGTCGAAGTAGCGGAAGCCCTGGTCGTACAGCAGGTAGACGAGCGAGTAGCTGGCGTTCGCCGGACCACCCTGGGTCATCACGTAGATCACGTCGAACACCTGGAAGGCCGCGGTGGTCTCGATCACCGCGAGGAAGAAGAACGTGGGGCGCAGGTGCGGGAGGATGATCCACCGGAACCGCTGCCAGGCGTTCGCGCCGTCGACCAGCGCGGCCTCCTCCAGCTCGCGCGGCACGTCCTGCAGCGCCGCGATGAGGATCATCATCCCGTAGCCGAACCGCGACCACACGCCCACCACGACGATCGCGGGGATCACGAGCACGGTGCTGCCGAGCCACGAGCCGCCCAGCCCGAGCGGGGCCATCAGGGCCGACCAGGGGCCGTTCGCCGAGAAGATCCACACGAAGATCGAGCCGGCGAGCACCAGCGAGGTGATGACGGGCAGGAAGAAGATCGACCGGAAGAAGCGGGCGCCGCGGAAGGCCCGTCGCACGCCGAGGGCCATCACGGTCGACAGCACGAGCGCGATCGGCACCGCCAGCACCGTGTAGATGACGGTGGTGCCCAGCGCCCGCCAGAACAGCGGATCGGCGACCAGGCGCTGGAAGTGGTCGAGTCCGCGCCACGCGATCTCGCCGGAGATGTCGTAGTCGAAGAAGCTCAGCGCCACGCCCGCGATGCTCGGGCCGAAGCGGAAGGCGATGAACAGCAGGAAGGCGGGGAGCACGAACAGGAACGCTATGCGCGCTTCCCGCCGGGCGAGCACCCGGGCGACGCGCCCTGCGGGCTTGGGTGCCGTGGTGGCCGTCGTCATTGTCGTTTCCTCACGTCGGGGGCGGAGAGGAGGGGGCGTGCGGCGGGTGTCCGCACGCCCCCGTCGCCTCACTTCTGCAGCAGCGGGGCTGCGGCGGCCGCGGCGTCCTTCAGGGCGTCGGCGGGCGACTTCTGGCCGAGCAGGGCGGCCTGGATCTCGGGCGACAGCACGCCCATCAGGGCGCGGGAGCTGGCGTCGAGCTGACCGACGGTGGTGTCGGGCACGTACTTCTCGACCTCGCCGAGCAGCGGGTCGTCGGCGTACAGCGGCTCGGTCGTGCTGAGCGCAGAGAAGTAGCCGGCGGCGGTCAGGTACGGCTCGACCACGTCGGCGCCGGTGGCGTACTCGGCGAACGCGGCGGCGGCGTCCTTCGCCTTCGAGCCCTTGAGCACCGAGAGCGAACCGACGGTGCCGTACGCGACGGACTCCTTGTCGCTGAGCGGCGCGAGCACCTTCACGTTCTCCTCGCCCCAGAACGGCGCGACCTCGGTGACCGCGTTGTTCCAGGTGCAGGCGACCTTGCCCTGCGCGATCGCGGTCTGCTCGAGCGGCACGTTGGTGGTGAGCGCCTCGGGGTCGAGCGCGCCCTCCTCTGCCAGGTCGGTGAGGAAGGTGAGCGCCTTCTCGCCGGCCTTGCTGTCGAAGCCGACCTCGCCGTCCTCGGTGTAGACCTCGCCGCCCGCCTGCCACAGCAGCGGGTAGTAGGTGAGGTTGAGGGTGTTCTCGGCGGACGCCGGGTAGTTCAGGGCGTACATGCCCTTCTCCACGAACGCGGGTGCCATCTCGGCGACGTCGTCCCAGGTCTCGGGGTACTCGGTCACGCCGGCGGCCTCGAACGCGGCGGCGTTGCAGATGAGCGGCTGGGCGCTGGTGAGGATGGGGGCGCCGAGGATGTCGCCGCCGATGGTGACGGACTCCTTGACGTTGGGCAGCAGGTCGTCCTGACGCTCCGTGCTGAGCAGGTCGTTCAGCGGAGCGATCGACTTCTGGTAGGCGGCGAGCTGGTCGGGGATGAGGTAGACGACGTCGGGACCCTTGCCGGCCGCGATCGCGGTCTGGAGGGCCTCGTCGCGGTTGGCCCACGGGAAGATCTCGTAGGAGACGTTGACGTTCTCGTTCTCCTTCTCGAACGCCTCGATGGTCGAGTCCCAGAAGTCCTTGTGCACCGCCTCGTCGGCGATGACCGGGTAGAGCCAGACCGTGATGTCCTGCTCGCCCTCTGCGGTGGTGCCTCCGCCGGCCGAACATCCGGCCAACAGGGTGGCGGCCGCGACTCCCGCGACGACGCCGGTGATCTTGCTGACGCGCATGGTGCTCCTTTGCGTAAACCGTGCTGAGTACGGTTCATTATGACATTGGGCTGGGATAATTCGTCAAGTACAAGTTCTCAGACGCTTGTTTCCAGCGTGTTTCTCGATCGTCAACGACAAAACACGATGTGAGAACCGGGTGTGCTAATTTGATCGCACCAACGACGGGGACGAAGGAGGCACCGCACATGGGCGTGACGAGTCCGCTGTCGATCGTGGCGCGCTGCGCCCTCCAGCTGCGCGACACGGGACCGGCGACCGTGAGCGATCTGTCCCGCTCGCTGGAGGTCTCCCGCACCTCGGTCGAGAACGCCGTGACCGTGCTCAGCGACTCCGGGCTGCTGGTCGACGCGCCCGCGCAGAACGGCGGAGGGGCCGGACGACCCGCCCGCCGATACGCGTTCCACGCCGCCGCCGGCACCGTCGTGGGCGTCGACATCGGCGTCGCGAGCGTCCGGGTCGTGCTGTCCGACCTCGCCGGAGCGGTCGTCGCCCAGCGCACCTACCCCGGCGTCTCGGCGCAGACCGACGGGGCCGCCAAGCTCGCCGCCGTCATCTCCCACATCCGCGGCACCCTCGCCGACACCGGAATCCCCGCGTCGCAGGTGCGCGCCGTCGGCGTCTCCCTCCCCGGGCTCGTCGACGACGCCGGCCGCGTGACCACCTCGGTCGTCATCCCCGAGTGGTCGGGCATCGACATCGGATCGCAGCTGCGGCACGCGTTCGGGTGCCCGGTCGCCGTCGACAACGGCGTGCGTCTCGCCGCGGTCGCGGAACACCACCTCGGGGTCGCGCAGCTCGTCGACGACGTGATCTACCTGTCGGTCGGCAACCGCATCGCGATGGGCCTCATCCTCGGCGGACGCCCCCGCCGCGGCATCCACAACGCGGCGGGCGACATCGGACGCCTGGCCTTCCGCGGACTCAACAGCGAGACCGGGCAGATCCCCTGGCGCACGGCCCCCACCGCCGCAGAGGTGTTCGCCCTCGCGCGGGAGGGCGACCCCGGGGCACGCGAGGAGCTCGACGCGTTCATCGACGAGCTCGCGCACGGCATCGCCACGCTGATCCTCACGGTCGATCCCGCCATGGTCGTCATCGGCGGCGGACTCTCGGCGGCGCACGAGCAGCTGCTCGACCCGCTGCGGGCCGCACTCCCCGGGCACCTCGGGCTGCCGTTCCAGGTGCCGGTCGCCGAGGCGCGACTGGGCGCGGAAGCCGCCGCGCACGGTGCGGTCGTGCACGCGTTCCAGCGGCACCCCGCCGAGATCTCCGGCATCGACGACATGCCCGCCCCGCCCATCACCCCCCTGCCGCACGAGCCGGTCACCGGCGACGACACCGAGGAGAAGCAGTGAGCACGTTGACAGTCGGACTCATCGGCGCGGGCGGCATCTCCCGCGTGCACGCCGACGCGTGGCGGGCGCTGGGCGTGCGGGGTTACGTGACCTCGCTCGACGGTGCCGAGGAGATCGCCGCGGAGTACGGCTTCGAGCTGGTCGCCGACGTCGACGCGCTGATCGAACTGGTCGACCTGGTCGACATCGTCACGCCCAGCAGCACCCACGCCGACTTCGCGCTGCGCGCCATCGCCCGCGGTCGCGACGTGATCTGCGAGAAGCCGCTCGCCGCGACCGCCGAGGCCGCCGCAGAGGTGACCGCTGCCGCCGCTCGCGCCGGTGTCCGACTGTTCCCCGCGCACGTCGTGCGGTACATGGGCGAGTACGCGCAGATCAAGGCGGGCATCGAGGCCGGGCACGTGGGCGAGCTCGCGGTGCAGCGGTTCAGCCGTGCGGGCTCCGCGCCGCAGACTGGGTGGTTCTTCTCCGAGCGGGCGGGCGGCGGCGTGATCCGCGACCTCATGATCCACGACATCGACCAGGCGCTGTGGTTCGCCGGTCCGGTCGCCAGCGTCTACGCCGTGCAGAACCCGCCGACGGTGGACGACCGCGTGCCCGCGCCCGTGACCGCGCACGTCGTGCTCACCCACCGCAACGGGGTGCTCAGTCACCTGCACGCGAGCTGGGTGCAGCCCGGCATGCCGTTCCGCACGAGCGTCGAGGTCGCGGGATCGGCGGGCCGTCTGCGGTACGACAGCGCCGAGGACCACACCCTCCGCACCGACGCCGTGGTGCCCGAGGGCGACGCCGACTACCTGCCGCCGATGTCGCCCGAGGAGAGCCCGTACTACGCCGAGATCGCCGACTTCGTGGCCGCCATCCGCGAGGGCCGTGCGGCGCGCGTCGCCCCCGCCGACGGGATCGCCGCGGTCGCGGTCGCCGAGGCCGCCTACGCCTCCATCGCCTCGGGCTCCGCGGTCGCCCTCCCCGGGGAGGGTGCCGCGGCCGACTCCACCGCTCCCGATCCCGCCGCGCCCGCCACCGAGGAGGCCACCCGATGACCGCCCCCGCCCCGCTGCGCATCGCCGTCCTGTCCTTCGCGCACACGCACGCCCTCAGCTATGTGCACGCGCTGAAGGAGATGCCCGGCGTCGAGCTCATCGCGACCGACCCCGACGGCGCGGCCGCGCCCGACGACGCTCCCCGCGGCGCCGAGCTCGCCGCCGAGCTGGGCGTGGCCTACGTCGACACGTACGACGAGGCCTTCGCGTGGAAGCCGGACGCCGTCGTGATCGCGGCCGAGAACTCCCGGCACCGCGCCCTCGTCGAGCGTGCTGCGGCGGCGGGCGTGAACGTGCTGTGCGAGAAGCCGCTGGCCACCACGGTCGAGGATGCGATCGCCATGCGCGACGCGTGCGAGACCGCGGGTGTGCTGCTCATGGTCGCCTATCCCGTGCGGTTCTCCCCCGCGGTGCGCGACGCGATCGCCGAACTGCGCAGCGGACGACTCGGGCGCATCCTCGGCGTGACCGGCATCAACAACGGCAAGCTCCCGCAGGACAGGGCCTGGTTCACCGACCCCGAGCTCGCGGGCGGCGGCGCGCTCGTCGACCACGTCGTCCACTGCGCCGACCTGCTCGACGAGCTGCTCGGCGAGCGAGCGGCGTCCGTGCGCGCCGTGTCGAACCGGGTGCTGCACGCGCAGCGCGAGCTGTCGGTGGAGACGGGCGGGCTCGTCACGATCCAGTACCCGGGCGGCGTGGTCGCCACGATCGACTGCTCCTGGAGCTGGCCGATGAGCTCGGCCACGTGGGGCGGCCTCACGCTGCAGGTCGTCGCCGAGCGCGGCACCGTCACCGTGAGCCCGTTCGCGAAGGGCGTCGCCGGGCACGACGCGCACGGCGAGACCTGGAGCCCGGTCGGCGCCGACCTCGACGCGCTGCTGCTGGAGGAGTTCGTGCGTGCCGTGCGCGACGGCCGTCAGCCGCAGCCCGACGCCGGGGTGGGCATCCGCACGGTCGAGATCGTGAAGGCCGCGCAGGCCTCCGCCGCCCGCGACGGCGAGGTCGTGCACCTCTAGCCGGCGCCCACCCGCTCGATGCGGGCTCAGAATCGCGCCTTCAGGGCACCGCACACGCACCTTTTCGACGCTGGCACCACCGCGGCGGGCCCACCCGCTCGACGCGGGATCGAAACCGTCCCCGCGGAGCCCGCCCCCGGCACCTTTTCGATCCCGGCACACGGCTCACGCCCGCGGCACCCGGCACCACGGCCCATGCCCGCGGGATGGCGGGCGCGGGCATGGATGGAGGCGCGGTGGTGTTGCAGCAGACAGCACCGACACGGAGGAGCAGCATGCGCATCGACCTGACCGGAAAGACCGCCCTCGTCACGGGCTCCACCCAGGGCATCGGCCGCGCCATCGCCACGGCCCTCGCCGACGCCGGAGCCCGCGTGGCGGTCAACGGCCGCAGCGCCGACACGGTCGCGGCGGTGGTCGCCGAGCTGCGGGAGGAGAATCCCGAGCGGAGCCTGGTGCCCGCGCCGGGCGACGTCACCACCGACGACGGCGCCGCGGCGGTGCTCGACGCCACGGGCGACGTGGACGTGCTGGTGAACAACCTCGGGATCTTCGGCGCGACCCCGGCACTCGACATCTCCGACGACGAATGGCGCCGCTACTTCGAGGTGAACGTGCTCGCCGCCGTGCGACTCATCCGGGCGACGCTGCCGGGCATGATGCAGCGCGGCTGGGGGCGGGTGCTCGACATCGCCAGCGACTCCGCCGTCGTGATCCCCGCGGAGATGATCCACTACGGCATGTCGAAGACGGCGCTGCTGGCGGTGTCGCGCGGCTTCGCGAAGGAGGCGGCGGGCACCGGCGTCACGGTGAACTCGGTGCTCGCGGGGCCCACCCACACGGGCGGCGTGGAGGACTTCGTGTACTCCCTCGTCGACCCGGACCTGCCGTGGGACGAGGCGCAGCGCGAGTTCATGCGCCTGCACCGCCCGCAGTCGCTGCTGCAGCGGCTGATCGAGCCGGAGGAGATCGCGAACATGGTCGCCTATCTCGCCTCGCCGCTCGCCTCGGCCACGACCGGCGCGGCGGTGCGGGTCGACGGCGGCTACATCGACGCGATCGTCCCGTAGTCGGCCGCGGCGAGCGGCCCCGATCGGGCTCCGCCGCGACCGGGTCGCCAGGTCAGGGCGCGAAGACGGTCAGATCGCCGGCTGCGTAGTAGTTCTGCGTCATGGCGTCAATGCGCACGAGGTAGCGCTGGCGCTTCTCATCGAACGACACCACGGTGCCCACGGTGCCGCTCATGGGCGATCCGGTGATCTGCACCATGTCTCCGATGGCGAACTCGTTCATGTGTCTCCCTGTCCGGACGATCGACCACTGCCGCGCCCCCGTCCAGGTTCCGGGAGTATGCTGGCACGTCGGGTCGTGTGACCCCCGAGAGTCCGGAAGGCGGTGATGGCGATGTCCGACGATAGTAACGACGCCGCCCTCGCTGCGTCGCGACTCCCTGCGCTCTCGCGTTGACCTCCCGGTCCGCGTCCGCACGTCCTGTTCCGCAGCCGTCGGCGGCGTCTCCCGCCCCCTGACGAATCCGCGCACGGAGCCTCCGCTGCCGTGCGCTCGCGAGAACGGAGCCGCATCATGGCGCTCATCGACAACGGCGTGTACGTCCACGGACGTCGCGTGGAGACCCCGAGGAACCTGGACGAGACCTACCGCATGCTCGACGCGGCGGGCGGCATCGCCTGGATCGGCCTCTACCGCCCCAGCCCGGCGGAGGTCGAGTCCGTCGCGCGCGAGTTCGACCTGCATCCCCTCGCCGTGGAGGACGCGCTCTCCGGGCATCAGCGCTCGAAGGTGGAGCGCTACGGCGACACCCTGTTCGCGGTGCTGCGCCCGGCCCGCTACCGCGACAAGGAGGAGTCGATCGAGTTCGGCGAGCTGCACCTGTTCGTCGGACCCGACTTCGTGGTGACCATCCGGCACGCCGAGTCGCCCAACCTCGCCGCCGTGCGCTCCCGCATGGAGGCGAACCCGGAGCTGCTGGCGATGGGACCGGAGGCCGTGCTGTACGCGATCCTCGACGAGGTGGTCGACGGCTACGAGCCGATCGTCGCCGGTCTGCTCAACGACATCGACGAGATCGAGGACCAGCTGTTCGGCGACGGCGCGGACGACAGCGCACTGTCCCGCCGCATCTACGAGCTGTCCCGCGAGGTGATCAACTTCCAGCGCGCCGTGCACCCCCTCAGCGGGATGCTGGAGTGGCTCCGCCGCGGGTCGGAGAAGTACCGCATCGACGAGGAGCTGCAGCGGTCGCTGCGCGACGTGCTCGACCACACGATCCGCGTCAACGAGCGGGTGGACTCGTTCCGCGCGATCCTGGAGAACGCCCTCACGGTGCACTCGGCGCTGGTCGCGCGGCGGCAGACCGAGGCGGGCCTGGCGCAGAACGACGAAATCAAGAAGATCTCCTCCTGGGCCGCGATCATCTTCGCCCCCACGCTCGTCGGCACGGTGTACGGCATGAACTTCGACGTGATGCCCGAGCTGCACTGGGCGTTCGGGTACCCGATGGCGATCGGAGCGATGGCGGCGTTCGCGGTGGGCCTGTACGGGGTGTTCAAGTACAAGAAGTGGCTGTGACCGCCCCTGGTGGAACGTCCGTGACGGCACGTACGATCCACGGGGACGCGCGAAGGAGATCGACATGACGCAGCACACCCTGGAACTGCCCGACGTGGATCTCGTGTACGACGTGCACGGCCCGTTGCCCACGGCCGACGGGCGGCGTCCGCTGGTCATGATCGGCCAGCCGATGGACGCCAGCGGGTTCCAGGCCCAGGTGGCGCTCTTCCCCGACCGCACCGTCATCACGTACGACCCGCGCGGCCTGGGGCGCAGCGTGCGGCACGACGGGGGCGTCACCAACGAGCCGGAGACGCAGGCGGAAGACGTGCACGCGCTGATCGAGGCGCTCGGCGCCGGACCGGTCGACCTGTTCGCGAGCAGCGGCGGCGCGGTGACGGCGCTCGCCCTGGTCACCGCCCACCCGCACGACGTGGCCACCCTGGTCGCGCACGAGCCGCCGATCGATGCGGTGCTGCCCGACGCCGAGGCCGCCCGCCGCGCCAGGGCCGCCTACACCCGCGCGTATCAGGACCGCGGCTGGGGCGCCGGCATGGCGGGCTTCCTGGCGATGACCTCGTGGGAGGGCGAGTTCACCGAGGAGTTCCTCGCGCAGCCGCTGCCCGACCCCGCCGCCTTCGGGATGCCCGCCGACGACGACGGATCCCGCGACGATCCGCTGCTGTCGGAGCGGTCGTGGGCGGTCGTCGACTACACGCCCGACATCGCGGCGCTACAGGCGGCACCGACGCGGATCGTGGTGGCGGTGGGCGAGGAGTCGCTGACGGGGTACACCGGACGGACCGCGCTCGCGCTGGCCGAACGGCTGGGCCAGCAGGCGACCGTCTTCCCCAGCCACCACGGCGGCTTCCTGGGCGGGGAGTCCGGCTATGCGGGCCAGCCCGAGGCGTTCGCCGCCACGCTCCGTGAGGTGCTCGACGCGGAATGACGAGGGCGCTCAGTCCTCGTCGGAGCGGCTGATCTCGTCGAGGAGGTCGTCAAGGGTGTCGAACTCCATCGTCTCGGAGCCGTCGAGCGCACGCACCTCGACGCCGTCGACCTCCAACTCCTCGTCGAGCTGCACCAGGATGCGCGACTCCGGGAACTGCTTCGGAGCGACGAACGCGAGCAGCACGGCATCGGCGAACACCACGACCGACGTGGCCTCCAGGTCGTCGCGCAGATCGATCTGCTCGACCACGGGTTCGTCGTCCACCGCGTCGTCGATGTCCGACGCGACCTCGTCGACGATCGCCCGCCACCGCGACTCGTTCACCGACAGCACGCGCTCCAGCGTGGCGACCAGCGCGTCATCGTCGACCTCGTCGTGCTCGTCGAGCTCCGGATCGACGTTCACCGAGACCGTGGCGCCCGCCGCGTCGATCCCGGCGCGGCCGTACACCAGACCGTTCTCCGCGACGGGGTCGTCGAGCAGACCGGAGTCGGCGATGCGGGCGAGGAGACGGTCGAGCGCAGACGAGGTCATCCGTCCAGTCTCCCGCATCCGGGGTCGCCGTGGTCGGCCGATAGGCTCGGAGCCGTGCCGAACGCCGAATCCCCCGCCCCCGCTTCCGCCACCGCCGACCTCCAGCGCCTCACCGCCGCGCTGGCCGATCCGGCGCCGCTGAACTGGCTGATCACGGGCGACTCGATCACCCACGGGCTGGTGCACACGCAGGGCGGACGCAGCTACCCCGAGCACCTGCACGAGCTCATCCGCGGCGAGCTCGCCCGCGTGCGCGACATCGTGATCAACTCGGCGATCAGCGGCAACCGCATCGCCGACATCCTCGACGACTGGGACCGCCGCGTCGCCTCCTGGAACCCCGACGTGGTGACCCTCATGATCGGCACGAACGATGTGTCGACCGGCGGCGAGCGCCCCGTGCTCTCGGCCGCCGAGTATGCGGAGTCGCTGCGGGAGTTCGTGCGGCGTGCGCGCGACCTCGACGCAGTCGTGGTGCTGCAGACGCCGCCCGCGGTGGACGGCCTCAACGCCCCGGAGCGGTCGCGGATCGCCGAGTTCGCCGAGGCCGTGCGGCGCGTCGCCGCGGCGGAGGACGTGCTCCTGGTCGACCAGTACGCCCGCTACGCCGAGCTGGGGAACGGCGGGGTGCCGTGGGGCCTGATGGGCGACCCGTTCCACCCGAACGCGGCCGGGCACGCGGCGCTCGCACTCGAACTCGCGCGCACCCTCGGCCTGACGCCCGCGGGCAGCCGCACCCTGCCGCTGCTCGAAGCGCAGGTCGGCGCCGCCCGCCTCAACGCCTGACCCCGCCGCGCGGAACCGCCTGACCCCGAGCCCGCGGGCAGCCGCCCGAGCCACCGGAACCGCTGGCGCCCCGAGCTGCCCGAGCGCTGACCGCAACGTCGACTCAGCTCCGCGGCGGCAGCGGCTCGATCCAGATCGCGCCGGGCACCCGGGTCTCCGCGGCGACCTCGGCCGTGGGCACCCCGTCGCGCAGGCGCAGCGCCACGACCGCGCCGTCGGCGGAGTGCACCGCCAGCAGGTGCCGGCCGGTGAGCACGAGATGTTCCGGCCGGGAGCCGCCGCCGGGCACCTCGGACACGCGCACCAGGCGGTCGCCGTCGATCCGGGCGGTCAGGATCGTGTCGGCGCCGCGGTTCGCGACGTGCACCAGGCCGCGCACGGGATCGTGCACCACCGTGCTGGGCGCGTTCGACCCGCCGGAGCCGTGCGCGGTCGCAGGCAGCACGTCGAGCACGCGGCGCTCGGTGACCGAGGCCAGCACGAGCGTCGAGCCCAGCTCGCCCGAGAGCGCGACCCGTCCGCCGCCGAGGTCGGCCACGTGCCGGGGTCCCGTGCCCGCGGGGAGCTCCAGCGGCGCCCGCTCGGCGAGGGTCGTCGGGTCGAGGATGCGCAGCACGTCCGCGCCGAGGTCGGTCACGCCGATGCCGGCGGCGAGCGCGAGGGCGTCGTGGGCGTGCGGGCCGTCCTGTCGTTCGGGGTCGGGCCCACCGCCGGTGAACGCGACCACTCGGGCGGCCGCGGCGAAGCCGCCGTCCCGGTCGAGGTCGACCACCCCGAGCGCCCCGTTCCCGTACCCGGGGATCAGCAGGCGCCGCGAAGCCGCGTCGAACCGCACCCGGCACGGCAGCTCCACCCCCGGCAGGGCGAGGCTCTGCCGCACGACCCAGTCGGCCGCGCCGTCGCCGGGCCCGCGCGTGAGCCGATGCACCGCGCCCTCGGGGGTGAGGCCCGCGGCGTACAGGGAGCCGGACGGGTGTGCGGCGAGCGCGAACGGCCGGTCGAGCGCGACCGCGGCGTCGCGCGCCTCCCACCGTTCGGTCTCGGGATGCCAGACCAGCGTCCACAGCGCCGGGCGCTCGGACATCGCGCACACCGCGAACTCGCTCGATGCCACCGTGGGCCCTCCCGCCGTCGTCGACACGTCCCCTCCCACTATGGCGTGCGCCGACGGCCGCACCGTCCCTCACGTCGAGCGGGTGAGGAGCGCTGGACGCGCCGGGTCCCTCACCACTATGTTGACGCCTGAGAGCAGCCGTCGAACCGGGGGGTCACCGATGTCACACGTTGTCGCAACCGGAGCCGGGAAGGCCATGATGGAGCGCCGGAACGATCCGACGCACGACTACATCCTGAGACTCACCGGCAAGGACAGACCGCGGGTGCTGTTCGTCGGCACCGCGACGGGCGACGACACCGCCTACATCGTGAGCTTCTACTCCACGTACGACTCCGACCGGTGCGCGCCGCACCACCTGCCGCTGTTCCACCGTGCGGTCGACGACCTCGCCGGGTTCGTGAAGGGCTTCGACGTGATCCACGTGGGCGGCGGCAACACCGCCAACATGCTCGACGTGTGGAAGCGGCAGGGACTCGACGAGATCATGCGCGAGATGTGGGAGGACCCGGCGTCGAACGTGGTGTTCACCGGCGGCAGCGCGGGCGGGATCTGCTGGTTCGAGGGCGGCACGACCGACAGCTACGGCCCCACGCTGCAGGTGCTGCCGGAGGGCCTGGGCTTCCTGCACGGCAGCTTCTGCCCGCACTACGACGCCGAGGACCAGCGCCGGCCGCTGTTCCACGCCTCCCTGCTCAGCGGGGAGCTGTCGACCGGCTACGCGGTGGGCAACCTCCAGTCGCTGCACTTCGAGAACTCCGAGTTCGTGACGGCGATCAGCCCGGTCGACGACCCCCTCGCCCTGCGGGTGGAAGCGGTGGACGGGCAGATCGTCGAGACCGAGCTGCCCGTGCAGGTGCTCACCGGCACCGGGCCCATCGCCACCGGACCCTCCTCCTGACCGGGCCATCCTGATGATCGGGGCATCGTCATGAACGACAACGTCTTCCTCCTCATCGCCCAGCTGATCGTCGTCGTCCTGGCGATCTTCATGGGCACCCGCACCAGCGGGATCGGCCTGGGCGTGTGGGGCCTCGTCGGCGTCGCCGTGCTGGTGTTCGTCTTCGGCGAGGCGCCGGGCAACGCCCCCGTCGACGCGGTGTTCATCGTCATCACCGTGATCACGGCCGCCTCGACCATGCAGGCCGCCGGAGGCATCGACTGGATGGTGTCCGTCGCGGCGAAGGTCATCCGCAAACGCCCCAAGTCGGTGGTGTTCCTCGCCCCCGCGATGTCGTTCCTGTTCACGGTCGGCGCGGGAACGGGCAACATCTTCTATCCGCTGCTGCCGGTGATCTACGACGTGTCGTACCAGCAGAAGATCCGTCCGGAGCGGGCGCTGGCGGTCTCGGCCGTGGCCTCGCAGGTCGGCATCCTGTGCTCCCCCGTGTCGGCTGCGACCGCCTCGATGGTGGTGCTGCTCGCGCCGCAGGGCGTGGACCTCGGCGGGCTGCTGCTCATCATGTGGCCGGCCTCCATCGCGGGACTCCTCGTCGCCGCGCTCGTGATGATGCGCCACGGCAAGGACCTGGAGGACGACCCGGAGTACCAGAAGCGCCTGGCGGACGGGCAGATCAAGCCGCCGGTCGTCGACGCGCACGAGAAGACGCTGCCGAAGACCGCGGTGCTCTCCGCATCGCTGTTCCTCGCGGGCGTCGCGGTGATCGTGTTCTTCGGCCTGTTCGAGAATCTGCGACCGGTGATCGGCACCGATGACGGTGGCGACCCCGTGCGTCTGAGCGTGACCGTCATCATCGAGGTCACCATGGGCATCATCGCCGCCCTCATCTTCGTGTTCTGCAAGGTGAAGGCGGCCGACGTGCCCAAGCAGCCCACGTTCCCCGCCGGCATCGTCGGTGCCATCGCCCTGTTCGGCATCGCGTGGCTGGCGAACACCTTCGTCGCCGCGAACCAGACGCTCATCGTCGACGGACTCGGCTCCGTGGTGTCGGGGTCGTCGGCGTTCCTGGGCGCGCTGCTGTTCGCGCTGGCGCTGTTCGCGGTCGCGATGCTCACCACGAGCCAGTCGAGCGCGACGAACGCGATCGTGCCGATCGGCATCACGATCGGGCTGCCCGCCCCGCTGCTGGTGGGCCTGTGGCCGGCGACCATGGGCATCTACACGCTGCCCGCCAACGGCAGCCAGGTCGCCACGGTCGCGTTCGACCAGACCGGCACGACCAAGATGGGCAAGTTCGTGGTCGACCACTCGTTCCAGCTGCCGAACCTGGTCTACGTCGGCACCGCGATCGTGGTCGGCGTCGCCCTGTCGTTCCTGTTCGCGTGACATGACCGCGGTGGGGTGACATGACCGACGTCGTCGACCGGTCGGCGCTGCGCCAGTTCCTGCTCGGGCTGGCGCAGGGGATGAACGCCTCGGCGGAGTCGGTCGACCGCATCCGCGACACGATCGCCGAGGTGGCGCGCGCGTCCGGCGGCGACGACACCGACTTCGTGGTGCTGCCGACGATCATCATCGTGGAGACGGGCGACGAGGAGGAGGAGCGCGTCGCCATCCGTTCCGCGACCAACGCGTCGTTCCGCTTCGACCAGATCGCGGCACTGTACGAGCTGATCGCGCAGGCCCGCACCGGCGCGGTCGCGCCGCGCGACGGCATCCGGCGGCTCAACGAGATCGGCGCGATGCGACCGCGCCTCGGCTGGTTCACGCGCACGCTCGGGCACGCGATCCTCACCACCGGGCTCGCCCTGCTGCTCGCCCCCACCTGGCAGGGCGCGACCGTCGCGTTCGTGCTCGGTTTCGGGATCGGGCTGCTCAAGCTCGTGCGCTCGCCCACGCTGCAGCTCATCATGCCGATCGCGGCGGCGTTCGTGTGCGCGACCGCGGTGTTCCTGCTCGCGGAGGCCGTGGAGGTCGGCGACCCGATCCGCGTGCTGATCGCCCCGCTGGTCACGTTCCTTCCGGGCGGGGTGCTGACCACCGCGACGGTCGAGCTCGCCGCCGGCCAGATGATCTCCGGGGCGTCGCGGCTGGTCTACGGGTTCGTGCAGCTCGCACTGCTGGCGTTCGGCATCCTCGCCGCGGGTGCCGTGGTGGGGGTGTCGTCCGACTCGTACGAGCCGCTCGACGCCTCCTCGTTCCTGCCGTGGTGGGTGCCGCTGCTGGGGATCCTCGTGTTCGCGCTGGGCAACTACCTCCATTTCTCGGCGCCGCCGTCGACCTTCGGATGGGTGCTGCTCGCGCTCGTGGTCGCCTACGTGGGCCAGTGGGCGGGCACCGAGTTCATCGATCCGGCCGTGGGCGGCTTCGTCGGCGCGCTCGCGGTGACCCCGGTGGTGTTCTGGATCGCGGGGCTGCGGCACGGGGCGCCCTCGCAGCTGACGTTCCTGCCGGCGTTCTGGCTGCTCGTGCCGGGGGCGGCCGGACTGGTCGGACTGACCGAGGCGTTCGCGACCGACAACGGCCTGGCCGACTTCGCCGCCGCCCTCGTGTCGGTCATGTCGATCGCGCTGGGCGTGCTGATCGGCACGGCCCTGTACCGCGTGGTGCACCACGGCGCCGAGGAGTTCGTGCAGTTCGCGGTGGCTCCGCCGCCCGCTCCCGACGACACCCCCGCCCCCACGCTGTGGCAGCGGCTCGCGCACCCGCTGCGACGTGTGGCGCGCCGCGTCGGGAGGGCCGAGCGGACTCCGCCGCGCCCGGATCAGCGATAGCCCTCGCGGCGATGTCCGGCGGCGGGGGAAGGGGTGAGCCCCGCGCCGCGCGAGGGCGACGCGGGGCTCTCGGCGTCAGAGGCTCGCGAGGATGTCCTTCATCTCCGCGATCTCGGCCGTCTGGGCGTCGACGATGTCCTGCGCGAGCGCCACGGCATCGGCGTTCTCGCCGTCCGCGAGCTGCACCTCCGCCATCTCCACCGCGCCCTCGTGGTGCACGATCATCTGCTCCAGGAACAGCCGCGACGCCTCGGGCCCGGTCGCGGCCTCGAGCGCGGCGAGGTCGTCGTCGCTCATCATGCCGTCGCCGTGGTCCATGGCGCCGGCGTCGGCCGCGTCGACACCCCAGTCGTCGAGCCAGCCCTGCAGCTGCTCGATCTCGGGCCCCTGCGCGGCCGTGATGCGTTCGGCGAGGTCGACCACGCGCGGGTCGACGCCGTCCTTCGCGAGCACGATGTCGGACATCTCGACCGCCTGCTGGTGGTGCACGATCATCATCGACGCGAACATCGCATCCGCGTCGTTCGCCCCGGCGGCCGGGGCGTCACTCGGGGAGTGGTCCATGCCGGAGTGGTCGGCGGGGCCCGCAGGCTCGCTCGACGCGCAGCCGGCGAGCGCGAGCGACCCCGCGATCACGAGGGCGGCCGCGGTACGTGTGGTTCGATTCTTCATGGGTCTCTCTTCTCGGTCTTCTCGATCGGATGGGCGAACGCGGTCGCGGTCGCCCCGGGCGCACGACGGCGCCTCAGGTCCGACTGATGCAGAGCACGTGAAGAGACGGAGGTCGCGGGATCGGCAGGGTGCCGCGCGCGCGGAGGACGACCGTGGCCGCCGGTGCCGCGAGGGCCGGGGACTCCCGGTGGCGCAGGAGCAGGAGGAGCCCGCCGAGCAGGGCCAGCACGCACGCGGCGGCGCCGTCCGCTCCGCCGGCCGACGGCGCGGCGAG
>NZ_SSDQ01000082.1:0-29732 GCF_004794315.1 Microbacterium sp. PF5
CCGTGCTGCGCGGTGGCGCCGTCACGGTGCTCGTGGTCGCGGGCTCCCTCGCCGGGGCGCAGGCCCTGCTCGGCGGGCCCCTCGCGACGGCCGCGACCCCGGACGCCTGGTCGATCGCCGCGTGCGACGTGGGTCAGGGCGACGCGCTGCTCGTCCGATCCGAGAGCGCCGTGGCTCTGATCGACACCGGTCCGGCGCCGGAACCTCTTCGCGACTGCCTGCGCTCGCTCGGCATCGACCGACTCGACCTGCTCGTGCTCACCCACTTCGACCTGGACCATGCGGGCGGCGTCGAGGCCGTGCGGGGCCGGGTGTCCGCGGTGCTGCACGGGCCGACCGCCGACGCGGACGACGAGCGGACCCTCGCCTCGCTCGCGGCCGGCGGAGCACGGGTCGAGCAGGCGTCCGCGGGGCTCAGGGGAACCCTGGGCGGCGCGACCTGGCGCGTGCGGTGGCCCGTTCGCGATACGACGGCGTTCCCCGCGGGCAACGACCTCGGCGTCGTGATTGAGTTCAGCGGGGGAGGGGTGCCTCGCTCGCTCTTCCTCGCCGATCTGTCGGCCCCTGCGCAGCGGCTGCTCCAGCGTTCGGAGCGCCTCGGCCCGTACGCGGTGGTGAAGGTCGCCCACCACGGCAGCGCCGACCAGGACCCCGGGCTCTACCAGGCGCTCTCACCCGTGGTCGCGCTCATCAGCGTGGGCGCCGACAACGACTACGGGCACCCGCGCCGCGAGACGCTCGACCTGCTGGGCGCGCTGGGGGCCCAGGTGTATCGGACCGACGAGCGCGGACGCATCCTGCTCGGGCTGCGTCACGGCGCTCTGGCGATGTGGAGCGAGACGACCCCCGAGCGTCGAGGTCGTCGCCGCGGCAGCCGGACATCGTGCAGGTCTGCGCCGAACCAGCGGCAGCGATCGTCCGATCGCGGTGTCGGACGCCGCCGGTAGGCTGGGGTTATGGCAGCGTCCCGTCCTCCCGCCCGCGGTGGCGCGAAGCCCGCGAAGATCCCGCAGGTGTCGTGGCGCGAGCCCCGTCCCGCCCCGATCGTGCTCGTCTCCGGTCCGGAAGAGGTCTGCGCCGAGCGTGCGATCGCCGGTGTCCGCGACTATCTGCGCGCCGAGGATCCGGCCCTCGAGGTCAGCGACGTCCGCGCCGACGACTACGCCCCGGGCACGCTCCTGGCCCTCACGTCGCCCTCCCTGTTCGGTGAGCCGCGCCTGGTGCGGGTCTCCGGCGTCGAGAAGTGTTCCGACGCGTTCCTGCAGGAGGCCGTGTCCTATCTCGAGCAACCGCAGGAGGGCGCCACGGTCGTGCTCCGTCACACGGGCGCGAGCGTTCGTGGCAAGAAGCTGCTCGACGCCCTGCGTGCCGGCACGGGCGGGGGCATCGAGATCCCCTGCCCGGCGATCAAGCGAGACGGCGACAGGGTCGACTTCGCGGCGGGGGAGTTCGCGGCCGCCAAGAAGCGCATCGCGCCCCCGGCCCTGCGAGCCCTGGTCTCCGCGTTCGCCGATGACCTCACCGAGCTCGCCGCCGCCTGCCAGCAGCTGATCGGCGACGTCGAGGGCGACGTCACGGAAGAGGTCGTCACTAAGTACTACGGCGGCCGCGTCGAGGTGTCGGCGTTCGTCGTCGCCGACACGGCGATCGCCGGGCGCTACGGCGAGGCCCTGGTGTCGCTGCGGCACGCCCTGGCCTCCGGAGCGGATCCGGTGCCCATGGTCGCGGCGTTCGCCATGAAGCTGCGCACGATGGCGCGGGTCGCCGGGAATCGGGAGCCGAGCCGTCAGCTCGCGCAGCGCCTCGGGATGAAGGACTGGCAGGTCGACCGCGCCCGCCGCGACCTCGCGGGCTGGAACGAGCGGTCGCTCGGGATGGCGATCCAGGCCACCGCCCGCGCCGACGCCGAGGTGAAGGGGGCCGCCCGCGACCCGATCTTCGCGCTCGAGCGCATGGTCACGGTCATCGCCACGCGGGAGCCCTTCGGCGGCTGAGCGTGCGGCGCCCGCAGCCTGGCAGCGGCCCGCCACCCGTGAAGAGCGCGTCGCCGGCGCGCAGTCCCGGCGCGAGCGTGTGCCGCTGCGCGCCGCCTCCGCGATGGAGGGTATGTTCCCGGCCCCTCGCTTGTCCCGTGTCGACCCCACGTGTTCCGGGAACGACAGAAGGCCCGCCTCGCGAGGAGACGAGCCTTCCGGATGATCAGATGCTCAGAGAGCGGCGACCTTCTTGGCGATGGCCGACTTGCGGTTGGCCGCCTGGTTCTTGTGGAGCACGCCCTTGCTGACGGCCTTGTCGAGCTTGACCGTGGCCTTCTTCAGGACCTTCTCGGCGGCGGCCTTGTCGCCGGCGGCGACGGCCTCGCGGGTCTGGCGGACGAGAGTCTTCAGCTCGCTCTTCACGGCCTTGTTGCGCTCGTGAGCCTTCTCGTTGGTCTTGTTGCGCTTGATCTGCGACTTGATGTTTGCCACGTGTGGACGCTTTCTGTACAGGAGTTGTTCGGAGTGCCGGCAGCAGAAGAGGGCTGCTGCACGGCGGTCGTGAGGGAAGAACCCACACGCAAGCCAAGAGTCAACTCTACCAGTCCCGGATGCATCGCGCGAAACGAGGCCGCGTCCGCGAAACTGCGTCGCGCTCGGAGTGGTACCGGGTGCAGAATCATCCTGACCCGACAACGACGTCAAGGAGCCCCATGACCCCCGCCTCCGTTCCTTCCCCCGCGCTCGGCCGGCTCCGCTGGTCTGCGGCGACCTCGGCGCTCCAGATCGAGGGCTCGCGCTCCGCCGACGGGGGAGGGCGCTCGATCTGGGACGACTACCTCGAAGCTCCCGGCGCGATCGTCGACGGCTCCACCGCCGACCCCGCCTGCGACAGCTACCGCCATCCCGAGCGTGACGCCGACCTCGCCTCCGCCCTCGGCCTCGACCGCTACCGCTTCTCGATCCCGTGGGCGCGGGTGCAGCCCGACGGACGTGGGCGCGGGAACACCGCAGCCCTCGACCACTACTCCCGGTTCGTCGATCTGCTGCTGGAGCGCGGCGTCACGCCGTTCCCCACGCTGTTCCACTGGGAGATGCCGAGCACCGTGGAGGAGACGGGCGGGTGGCTCGCGCGCGACACCGCCGAGCGATTCGGCGAGTATGCGGCGATCGTGGCCGACCGCCTGGGCGACCGCGTCGCGCACTGGTACACCCTCAACGAGCCGGCGATGACGACGCTCCAGGGCTACGCGGTGGGTGCCCTCGCGCCGGGGAAGCAGCTGCTGTTCGACGCGCTGCCCACCGCGCACCACCAGCTGCTGGCACACGCGCGGGCCGCGGCGGCGCTGCGCACGCGGGGGGCTACGGCGGTGGGACTGGTCAACAACCACACCTGGGTCCTCCCGCTGCACGATGCGCCAGAGGACCACGAGGCGGCGTTCGTCTACGACCTCCTGCACAACCGGATCTTCAGCACCCCGCTGCTCGACGGCGCGTACCCCGACCTGGAGGCGCTCGGGCTGCCGCCGCTGCCCGTCGAGGAGGGCGACCTGGCGGCGATCGGCGGCTCGATCGACTTCTACGGCCTCAACTTCTACAACCCCACGACTGTGACCGCCGCTCCCGCCGGTGGCTCCATCCCGTTCGACATCGTTCCGACCCCCGGTGTGCCCGTGACGGGTTTCGGACCGGAGTGGCCGATCATGCCGTCCGCCCTGCGCGACCTGCTGATCGACCTGCACGCCCGGCACCCGCAGCTGCCGCCCGTGATCATCGGTGAGAACGGTGCCTCCTTCCCCGAGCCCGACACGGCGGCCCGCGTGGACGACGCCGACCGGATCTCCTACCTGTCGGGGCACATCGCCGCGGTCGCCGAGGCCGTCGACGCCGGAGTGCCGGTCGAGGAGTACACGGTGTGGTCGCTGCTGGACAACTGGGAGTGGGCCGACGGCTACACCCAGCGCTTCGGGCTGGTGCACGTCGATTTCGCCACGGGGGAGTGCACCCCGAAGGCCTCGTACGACTGGTACCGCGACCTGATCGCCTCCGTCCGCACCGGTGCCACGATGTCGGCGGTCCGGCGATGACCGCGGCTCCGGCGACGCACCGCGTCCGGGCCGGCGCGCGGTGGATGTCGCTGTTCACGCTGGCGTGGCTGGCGATCTGGACCGTGCAGCTCACCCCGGTGCAGCTGCTCCTCCCGCTGCAGCTCGATACCCCGGAGGACGACTGGATCCGCGGGGTCGTGTCCTCCGGCCTCGTGCTCGGGGTGGGCGGGCTCGCGGGCATCGTCGCCGGTCCGGCCGCCGGTGCCCTGTCGGATCGCGCGCGCGCCGGACGGCACCGCCGACGCCCGTGGGCGCTGGGTGGTGTCTGGCTGACGGCCCTGTGCCTGGTGCTGACCGGATTCGCGACCGGACCCTGGGCGGTCGGTGCCGGGTGGGTGGGTGTCTCGATCGGCGTCGCGGTGTCGTCGGCCGCCTTCACCGCCCTGATCGCGGATCAGCTTCCGACCACGCAGCGGGGTGCCGCCTCCGCCGCCGTCGGCTCCGCCCAGGCGGTCGGGATCGTGCTCGGCGTCGGGCTGGTCGTGCTCCTCGGACTCGACATCGTGTCGGGCTACCTGCTCCTGGCCGCGGTGATCGCGATTGCGGGGTCGGTGGCCGCGCTCCTGCTGCCCGACCCGCCGACGACCGAGGCGCTGCGTCCCCGGGAGGCCGGACGCCCCCGGCTGGCCTCGCTGCGCGACCGAGACTTCGCCTGGATGCTGTCCGGTCGGCTGGTGACCAACGTCGGCAACGCGCTCGGCACCGCCCTGTTCCTGTTCTTCCTGCTGCACGGGCTGGGGCAGGAGAACGCGACCGCCCAGGACAACCTGCTGCTGCTGATCGTCGTCTACACGGTGTTCGTGGTGCTGGCCTCGGTGGTCACCGGCCTCGTGTCCGACCGGACGGGGCGGCGCCGCACGCTCACGGTCGCCGCGACCGTGGTGCAGGCGGCGTCCGGAGTGGCGATCGTGCTGGTGCCCACGTTCGAGATGACCATGGTCGCCGCGGCGCTCATGGGGCTCGGCTACGGCGCCTTCTCCACGGTGGGACTCGCGTTCGCGGCCGACCTGCTGCCGGATGAGCAGGACCACGCCCGCGACCTCGGCATCGTGAACGTCACCGCGGCGCTCGGTCAGCTGATCGGCCCGGTCCTCGGGGCGGGGCTGGTGGCGCTGGTCGGCGGCTTCTGGCTCGTCTTCCTCGCCGCTGCGGTGCTGTCGCTCGTGGGGGGGCTGCTCACGGCGTTCGCACGGCAGCCCGCCCGCTCATGAGTCCTCGGCCTGCGCCTCGACGGTGGCGATCGCGAGGGCCAGCACCGCGTTGAACACCCGGGGTCGCATGGCCGTGACCAGGTGCGTGGTGCGGGGGACCACGATGAGCTCCGCGTGCGGTGCGAGCCGGCGGAACAGCGGTTCGTTCAGGCGCAGCTGGTCATACTGCCCGTTCACGAACCACAGCGGCACGTCGATGCGCGGGACGGCGGCGGCCACGTCCAGCGCGGCCAGGCTGCGCAGCGCGGTGTCCTGCATGTCGAGCGCGTAGCCACCGGCCTGGAAGTCGGCGCGGTTCTCGGCGGGGATCGTGGCGGCGAGCATCTGCCGCGTGAGCCACAGGCCGCGGTCGGGGAGCGAGTCGACGGCCCGCGCGAACAGTCGGTACGCGCGGAGCCCTGCACCCTGCGGGAGCGAGGTGCAGGCGGCCGCGACGAGCCCGGCGACCGGAGGACGCTCGGCGCCCCCGGTGTAGGCGAGGGAGAGCAGTCCGCCCATCGAGTGGCCGACCAGGAGCACGGGTCCGCGCTCGGCGGCGGCGCGCACGGCGGCATCGATCGTGTGGAGGGCCTCGTGCAGCGTGAAGTCCTCCGCCATGCGGGAGCCGTGCCCGGGAAGATCGAGCGCGGTCACGGGATGCCCGTGCTCCTCCAGGTACGCCACCTGGGAGCGCCACATGGTCGCCGAGGTGCGGATGCCGTGCACGAGGACGGTCTGGACGCTCACGTCTTCAGCATAAGGAAGCGGGGCCGGTGGCGAACCACCGACCCCGCTTCGACACGAGATGTGTCAGAGGGTGTTACTTCTCCCAGCCGACGTTCTCGACCGGCGTGACGCCGAACAGGTCGAGGCCCACGTAGGGCTCCGGCGTGAGGTTCGCCAGGCCGTTCTTGACCACGAAGATCGACGGGCCGTTGTAGAGCGGGATGACGCCCCACGTCTGCTCGATGATCTTCGGCTCGAGCTCCATGGAGGCGGCGGTCCAGGACTCCGCGTCCTTCTGCGACTCGACCTCGTCGGCGATCTGCTTGTCGATCTCGGCCGTGCCGGTGCCCGACAGGTTCAGCTGGCTGTCCGAGCAGTAGAGCTGGCAGAACCAGGCCGGACCGAACGGGTCGGAGTCGGTGAAGCGGAGCGAGACCGCGTCCCAGTTCTTCGACGTCAGGTCGTTCGAGAAGTCGGCCGAGGGGCGGACGTCGATCTGAACGTCGATGCCGATCTCCTTCTGCTGCGCCTGGAGCGACTTCGCGAGGGCCTCAAGCGTGGGGTCCTCACCGAACACCGGGTAGGTGATGGACAGCTTCTCGCCGTCCTTCTCGCGGATGCCGTCGTCGCCCTCGGTCCAGCCGGCGTCGTCGAGCAGCTTCTTGGCGGCGTCGACATCGTTCTTCAGACCGGCGGTCGCGAACGAGTCGGAGTAGCCGTCCTGGAACGCATACAGGTTCAGCGAACCGGCGGCCGGCTCCTCGTAACCGAGGCCGTTCCACGCGATCTGCTTCTGCTGGTCGATGTTGATGCCCATGAAGAAGGCCTTGCGCACGTCGATGTCCTCGAACTGCGGCTTGTCGGCGTCGACCATGATGATCGTCTTCGCGGTCTGCTGCGCGCGACGCACCGTGGTGTCGTCGACGTCCTGCAGCTGCTTCAGACGGTCGTTGGTGTTGGCGCCCACCATGTCGATCTCGCCGTTCTTGAAGGCGTTGATCGCGGCGTCCGGCTCCATCGCCGTGAAGGTCACCGAGTCGAGCAGCGGTGCGTTGCCCCACCACTCGGGGTTCGGCTTGAACGAGACGAAGCCGCCGTTCGGGTCGAACGTGTCGACCGTGTACGGTCCGGCGCCCCACTCGGGGTGCATGTTGCCGATGAAGCCCTCGTTGAAGACGGTCGGGTCGGCGACGGCCGGGTGCAGCACGCCACCGGTCAGGAACGCCATGGACGGCCAGGCGTAGATGCCGTCGAAGGTGACGACCGCGGTCTTGGCGGAGTCGCCCTGCTCGACGCTCTTGATCTGCTTGTAGCCGTCGGTCGCGTTGGGGGTGAAGCCCTCGTCGTAGGAGCGGTTGGCCTTCCACGTCGCGTCGATGGCCGTCCAGTCCATGTCCGTGCCGTCGTTGAAGTGGGCCTCGTCCGTGAACGTGAACGTGATGGTGGTGTTGCCGTCCTTCTCGCCGATGTCGTAGGCGTCGAGGTACGCGTCGTTCTTCGTGACCTCGCCCTCCGGCGAGACGAGCAGGATCTGCGGCATGTACCACGACCACAGACGCACGGTGTCCGCGCTGCCGTCACCGTTGAAGGCGTTCAGCTGCTCGGGGATCTCGTTGATCGGGAAGTTGACCTCGCCACCCTCCTGCAGGTTGCTGCGGTCCTGGGGGTTGTAGTCGGCGGACTTGGTCTCGACCTTGTCGCCGCCGTTGTCCCCGCCACCGGTGTTTCCGGACCCGCTCGCGCAACCCGCGAGGGCGAGTGCCAGGGCGCCGCTGATCGCGATCGCCCCCAGCAACTTCTTGTTCTTCATGGTGCTCCTTTCGCCTTTCGGCGTTTCATAAAGGGAAGAATAGTTCGCGGTCGCGACCGGCATACCGCCCCGGAGTGAATCGCGCCTAACCGTTATCGGACGGTGACCAGCAACCCCGCGACCGCGGCGATCAGACCGTCGCGGGCTTGGTCGACATGGTCGCCGCGTCGAACACGACGCGCTGGCGGGTGCGCTCCACATCCGGGTCGGGGACGGGGATGGCCGACAGCAGCGCCTGCGTGTACGGGTGCTGCGGGTTGTCGAACACGTCGTCCACGTCGCCGTGCTCGACGAACTCGCCGAGGTACATCACGGCCACGCGGTCGGCGATGTGGCGCACCACGGACAGGTCGTGCGCGACGAACAGGTACGACAGGCCCAGCTTCACCTTCAGCTCGTCGAGCAGGTTGATCACACCGGCCTGGATCGACACGTCGAGCGCCGAGACCGGCTCATCGAGCACCACGATCTTCGGGTTCGTCGACAGGGCGCGGGCGATGCCGATGCGCTGCCGCTGACCGCCGGAGAACGCCTGGGGGAAGCGGTCGCTGTGCGCCGGGTTCAGGCCGACGAGGTCCATCAGCTCGTCCACGCGACGGTGCGCCTCCTCCTTGGGCGTGCCGATCGCGAACAGCGGCTCGGAGATGATGTCGGCGACCGTCATGCGCGGGTCGAGGGCGCCCATCGGGTCCTGGAACACGATCTGGATGTCGCGGCGCAGCGCCCGCTCCACCTTGCGGCTGTGGATGTCGTTGACGCTGGTGCCGGCGATCACGATGTCGCCCTCGCTCTGCTTGACCATGTCCATGATCTGCAGCAGGGTCGTGGTCTTACCGGAGCCGGACTCGCCGACGATGGCCATCGTCTCGCCCTCACGGACGTCGAAGCTGATGCCCTTGATCGCCTGCACCTCGCCGACCTTGCGCTTGAGGAACGCGCCCTTGAGCAGCGGGAAGGTCTTCGTGAGGTTCTTGACCTCGAGCGTGACCGGGCGCTCCTCGCGCGGGAGTCGCGTGAGGTCGCTCTCCGGCACCGCGCGCACGGGGTAGACCGGGAGGCCGCCCAGCAGGCCGCCGTCCTCGATCTCGTGCGAGCGGATGCAGGCGGCGCGGTGCAGGTCGCCCGAGCCGGTGGCCACGGGGAGCAGCTCCGGCTCCTTCGCGCGGCACGCGTCCATCACGATGGGGCAGCGGTCGGCGAAGGGGCACGCGTCGGGCAGGTCGATCAGCAGCGGCGGGTTGCCCTTGATCGGGGTGAGCGGCTGCTTGTCGCCCTTGTCCACGCGCGGGATCGCGCCCAGCAGGCCGATCGAGTACGGCATGCGCGTCTTGTGGAACAGCTCGTGCACGGGCGCCTGCTCCACGGGCTTGCCCGCGTACATCACCAGCACGTCGTCGGCCGTGCGGGCCACCACGCCCATGTCGTGCGTGATCATGATCACCGCGGCGCCGGTCTCGTCCTGCGCCTTCTCGATCAGATCGAGGATCTGCGCCTGGATCGTGACGTCGAGGGCCGTGGTCGGCTCGTCGCAGATGATGAGCTTGGGGTTGTTCGCCATCGCGATGGCGATCACCACGCGCTGGCGCATGCCGCCGGAGAACTCGTGCGGGAACGACTTCATGCGCCGCTCCGGCTCGGTGATGCCGACGAGCTTCAGCAGCTCGACCGAGCGGTCCCACGCATCCTTCTTCGACAGGCTGCGGTGCACCGTGAGGGCCTCGATGAGCTGGTCGCCCACGGTGTAGACGGGGGTGAGCGAGGTCAGCGGGTCCTGGAAGACCATCGACATGCCGTTGCCGCGGATCACCGACAGCTGCTTGTCGCTCATGCCGATCAGCTCTTTGCCGTCGTACATGATCGAGCCGGTGACCTTGGCGTTCTCGTCGAGGAGTCCCATGATCGCGAGCGAGGTGACGGACTTGCCGGAGCCGGACTCGCCGACGATGCCGAGGGTCTTGCCGGCTTCGAGGTCGAACGAGACGCCGCGCACGGCGTCGACGCGGCCGGCCTCGGAGGCGAAGCTGACCTTGAGGTCGCGGACGGAGAGGACGTTGGTCATGCGCGGCCTCCTGCAGCCGAGGTCGGGTCGAGGGCGTCGCGCAGGCCGTCGGCGATCAACGCCATCGACACCGTGAGCAGGGTCAGCGCCGCCGCCGGGAAGTAGAACAGCCACGGGGCCGTGGTGAGCGAGCTCGAGCCGGCACCGATCAGCGCGCCGAGCGACACGTCGGGGATCTTGACGCCGAAGCCCAGGAACGACAGACCGGTCTCGGTCACGACGGCCGAGACGACGCCGAGGGTGAAGTTGATCACGAGGAGCGAGCCGATGTTCGGCAGCAGGTGGCGCAGCACGATCTTCATGCCGCCCACGCCCATGTAGCGGGCCGCGCTGACGTACTCGCGCTCGCGCAGCGACAGGGCCATGGTCCAGATGACGCGGGCGGGGAAGTACCACCCGATCACGAAGATCATGATGAGCGCGATCACGCGCCAGTCTCCGCCGGCCTTGTTCGAGATCATCGCGAGGATGAGGAAGCTCGGGATCACCATCATGAAGTGGATGATCAGGAGCGAGATGCGCTCGGTCCAGCCGCCGAAGTAGGCCGCGGCCGTGCCGACCAGGGCCGACACGATCGTGACGCCGATCGAGACCGTGAGCGCGATCATGAGAGAGCGCTGCAGGCCGACCGCGACCTGCGCGAACAGGTCGTTGCCGGCGTTGTTGGTGCCGAACCAGTGCTCCGTGGACGGAGGGGTGCTCAGGTTGAGGAAGTCGAGCTCCACGTGGTCGTAGCGCGCGATCAGCGGGCCGAAGATCGCGAACAGCACGAGCAGCGCGAAGATCACCAGGCCGATGAGCGCACCGCGGTTGCGGGAGAAGCGCCGCCAGTACAGGCTCCACTTCGACAGGCGCTTCGTCGCGACGCGGGTGGTCTCGGGGCCGGCGGCCGCGGGGTCCGGGTGGATGGTCGGGTCGAGCATGTCGGTGCTCATGTCAGCTCACTCTCACACGCGGGTCGAGGACCACGACGGCGATGTCGGCGAGGATCGCGCCGATCGCCGTGAGGACCGCGCCGAAGGCCGCGATCGCGACGGTTCCGTGGATGTCGTTCTTCGAGATGGTCTCGATGAAGTACTTGCCCATGCCGTTCCACGCGAAGATCGTCTCGGTCAGGACCGCACCGGTGAAGATGGCGGGGATCGTGAAGGCGACCTGCGTGGCGACGGGGATCAGCGAGGTGCGCAGCGCGTGCTTGCGGATGGCCTGCTGCTTGGTGAGGCCCTTGGCGCGGGCGGTGCGCACGTAGTCGGCGTTGATGTTGTCCAGCAGCAGCGAGCGCTGCAGGAAGTGGATGCTCGCGTAGCCCGTGAGCACCAGGGCTATGGTCGGCAGCGTCAGATGCTGCAGCACATCTATCAGGGTGGGGAAGAAGCCCTCGACCCCCTGACTGGCGTTCCCTGTCACATAGAAGATGCGCGTGCCGGTGGCGTTGTTGAGGCCGATCGCGAGCAGCACGATCGCGAAGGCCGCGACCACGATCGGGATGTTCAGCGTGATGATGCTGGTGGCCTGGCCGATGCGGTCGGCGAGCTTGTACTGGCGGGAGGCCGTGTACACGCCGAGCGCGATGCCGAGGATCGTGGTGATGATCGTCGCGCCGAGCACGAGCTCCGCGCTGACCCACATGCGGTACGCGACCTGCTCGTTGACGGAGCCGCCGGTCGGGCTCACCCCCCAGTCCCAGCGGAGGAGGATGCTCGTGAACCAGTTCCACCAGCGCTCGATGAGCGGCACGGTGTCGCTGAGGTTGCGGGGCACGAGGAGGTTGTTGATCTGCTCTTCACTGAGCGGAGGACGACGGCCCACGTAGTTGCTGCGCGGATCGAGGAACCCCCACGCGAGGAAGTAGGTGAGGTTCGTCGCGACCACGATCATGAGCAGCCAGCCGAGGGCGCGGCGTGCGAGGTACTTGATCAAGGGGGATTGTCTTTCTCTTCTCCAGACGCGCTCGGGATCCGCCGACGCAACGCTGAGCCGGGCGGATGAATCGGGCGCCATCCGCCGTTCTGCGCGACGCGACAGCCCTCACGGAGTCTGTGACGGAGTCGTATCGCTTACGGGATCCGGTGTCACGGATTGATCCCGGGCAACTTCGGGAGACTATCACCGATGTCCCCGAATGGGGATTCCCCTGCGCCTCACCGTAGAATCGACGGGACATGTCCCCACGCGCTCTCACCCCGCTTCAGCCTGCCGCGACGCCGGCTGCGCAGATCCGCAATTTCTGCATCATCGCCCACATCGATCACGGCAAGTCGACGCTCGCCGACCGCATGCTCCAGATCACCGGAGTGGTGTCGGACCGGGACATGCGGGCGCAGTACCTCGACCGCATGGACATCGAGCGCGAGCGCGGCATCACCATCAAGAGCCAGGCCGTGCGCATGCCCTGGGAGATCGACGGCGAGACGTTCGCGCTGAACATGATCGACACCCCCGGCCACGTGGACTTCACCTACGAGGTGTCGCGCTCCCTCGCCGCGTGCGAGGGGGCGATCCTCCTGGTCGACGCCGCACAGGGGATCGAGGCGCAGACGCTCGCCAACCTCTACCTGGCGCTCGAGAACGACCTGCACATCATCCCGGTCCTCAACAAGATCGACCTCCCGGCGGCCGACCCGGAGAAGTACGCGAAGGAGCTCGCCTCCCTCATCGGGGGCAAGCCGGAAGACGTGCTGCGCGTCTCGGGCAAGACCGGCGTCGGCGTCGAGGATCTGCTCGACCGCCTCGTGCGGGAGATCCCCGCGCCGGTCGGAGACGCCGAGGCTCCCGCCCGCGCCATGATCTTCGACTCCGTGTACGACGCGTACCGCGGCGTCGTCACCTACGTGCGCATGGTCGACGGCAGCCTCTCCCCGCGCGAGCGCATCCAGATGATGTCGACCGGCGCCAACCACGAGGCTCTCGAGGTCGGGGTGTCCAGCCCCGAGCCGACGCCCACGAAGGGCCTCGGTGTCGGCGAGGTGGGCTACCTCATCACCGGCGTGAAGGACGTGCGCCAGTCGAAGGTCGGCGACACCATCACGAACGCGCGCAAGCCCGCCGCTGAGGCGCTCCCCGGTTACACCGACCCGAAGCCGATGGTGTTCTCGGGCATCTACCCGATCGACGGCAGCGACTACGCGGAACTGCGCGAGGCCCTCGACAAGCTCAAGCTCTCCGACGCGTCGCTGCAGTACGAGCCGGAGACCTCGGTCGCGCTCGGCTTCGGCTTCCGCTGCGGCTTCCTCGGCCTGCTGCACCTGGAGATCGTGACGGAGCGGCTCGCGCGCGAGTTCGGCCTCGACCTCATCACCACGGCGCCGAGCGTGATCTACGAGGTCGTCACCAGCGACACCGGCGAGACGGTCACGGTCACGAACCCGAGCGAGTACCCCGATGGGCGCATCGGCTCGGTGTCGGAGCCGATGGTCAAGGCGGCGATCCTGCTGCCCAAGGACTACGTCGGCACCGTGATGGAGCTGTGCCAGTCGCGGCGCGGCACGCTGCTGGGCATGGAGTACTTCTCGGAGGAGCGCGTCGAGCTGCGCTACAACATGCCGCTCGGCGAGATCGTGTTCGACTTCTTCGACCAGCTCAAGTCCAAGACGCAGGGGTACGCCTCGCTCGACTACGAGCCCTCCGGTCAGCAGGAGGCCGACCTGGTGAAGGTCGACATCCTCCTCCAGGGCGAGAAGGTCGACGCCTTCAGCTCGATCGTGCACCGCGACAAGGCCTACGCGTACGGCACGATGATGGCCGAGCGCCTGCGCAAGCTCATCCCTCGTCAGCAGTTCGAGGTGCCGATCCAGGCGGCGATCGGTGCGCGCATCATCGCCCGCGAGACCATCCGCGCGATCCGCAAGGACGTGCTCGCCAAGTGCTACGGCGGTGACATCACCCGCAAGCGCAAGCTCCTCGAGAAGCAGAAGGAGGGCAAGAAGCGCATGAAGATGGTCGGCCGCGTCGAGGTCCCCCAGGAGGCGTTCATCGCGGCGCTCTCCGGCGACGTCGAGGGCAAGGACAAGAAGTAACCCGGGCGATCCTGGGCGCTCCCGTGGTGCGGGGGGTGTTCGCCCAGGGAACCCGAAGTAGGCTGGATCTCATGCGGCGCGGGACTTTCCGAGACGACACGGTGGACTATGCGGCCGTGGGTGCGACCCACGCCCCCGACCTGATGCAGTACCCGCCGGAGCGCAGCATCCCGGCGGAGGAGTCCTGGCGGATCGGCAGCGGCGAGGAGCGGTTCCAGACGGCGGGCGAGGCCCTGCTGTCGTGGACGGCGCAGCGCGCAGCGGGACTCTCGGTGGAAGACGTGCGTCCTGCCCCGGGCCCCGCGTACGCCGGGGTCAGCTTCGACGCCGAGGGCAACCCGATCGCGCCGAGCAAGCGCGACGTCGAGCCGCGCTATGACGCGGAGGGCATGCCGTTCGTCGGAGCCGGGATGACGCTGCACCTGCGCGGTCGGGTGGGCGGTATGCGCGCCGACTCCGAGCTGCGCGTGATCTCGGTCACCGAGGAGACACGGCGCATCGGCTTCGTGCTCGGGACGATCGGCGGCTCGGTCGTCAGCGGCGAGGAGTCGTTCGACGTCGACTGGCGCGAGGACAACGACGAGGTGTGGTTCACGGTGCGCGCGTTCGACGCGCCCAACGCGCTCGTCTACCGCCTGATCCCGGCACTCATGAAGCGGCGCCGCCGCGAGCTGTTCGCGCGGTATCTGCGCGCGATCTCCCCGCTGTACGCGACCCCCGTCTGATGGCGGGACCGCTTCCCCTCGGCGATCCGGCTCCCGCCGACGGCCGCCTGCCCGACGACCTGACGATCTCTGCCGACACCCCGTTCTCGGCGTACCTGCACGTGCCGTTCTGCCGCGTGCGCTGCGGCTACTGCGACTTCAACACCTATACGTCGAGCGAGCTGCGCGGCGCGAAGCAGGAGGACTATGCGTCGACCCTGATCGGCGAGATCGCCCTCGCTCGCGGCGTGCTGGAGGCCGCGGGGGCGCTGCGACCGATGGACACGGTGTTCTTCGGGGGCGGCACGCCGACGCTGCTGCCCCCGGGCGACCTCGCGCGCATGCTCGGCGCGGCGACCGCGGCGTTCGGGCTGGCGCCGGGTGCCGAGGTGACGGTGGAGGCGAACCCCGACACGGTGACGCCCGAGGTGGCGCGCACCCTCGCGGAGGCCGGCGTCACGCGGTTGTCGATCGGCATGCAGTCGGCGGTGCCGCACGTGCTCGCCGCTCTCGATCGCACGCATCAGCCGGAGAACGTGCGGACGGCGGTGGCCGCGGCCAAGGGTGCGGGACTGGACGTCAGCGTCGACCTCATCTACGGCGCGCCGGGGGAGTCGCTCGCCGACT
Organism: Microbacterium sp. PF5; assembly: GCF_004794315.1. Classification (NCBI taxonomy): domain Bacteria; kingdom Bacillati; phylum Actinomycetota; class Actinomycetes; order Micrococcales; family Microbacteriaceae; genus Microbacterium; species Microbacterium sp. PF5. Next base: position 15,217 of record NZ_SSDQ01000082.1, read on the forward strand.
GGGAGGCGTCGCTCGATGCGGCCCTCCAGCTCGAGTCGGACCACATCTCCGCGTACGCGTTGATCATCGAGGACGGCACGAAGCTGGCGCGGCAGATCCGTCGCGGCGAGGTGCCAGCCCCCGACGACGACCTGCAGGCGGACATGTACGAGCTGGCCGACGAGCGGCTGGCCGCGGCGGGCTTCGAGTGGTACGAGGTCAGCAACTGGGCGCGCACGCCGGAGCAGCGGTCGCGGCACAACCTGGCGTACTGGCGGGGGAGCGACTGGTGGGGCTTCGGTCCCGGCGCGCACAGCCACGTGGCGGGACTGCGCTGGTGGAACGTGAAGCATCCGGCCGCCTACGCGCAGCGGCTCGCGGCGTCCGCGTCTCCGGCGGCGGGACGGGAGCGCCCCGACGTGGAGGCCCAGACGCTCGAGCGCATCCTGCTGCTCAGCCGCATCCGCGAGGGCATCGCGGTGGACGACCTGCCCGCGGCGAACCGCCCCCGCGTGGCCGGGCTCATCGCGGACGGCCTGATCGACGCGGCGGCGGCGATCCGCGGGCGCGTGCAGCTCACCCTGCGCGGACGCCTCCTCGCCGACGCGGTGGTGCGCGAGCTCACCGACTGAGTGATCGGCGCGCGGGTTCGGAGAACTCCCGGTCGTACGCGGTAGGATTGGCACTCAGGGTGTCAGAGTGCCAGCGTCCGGTCGTCAGCGGGAAGGGGTGGGCCATGGTCACAGAGCGAGGACTCCAGGTTCTCCGCGCGATCGTGCAGGACTACGTCGAGACGCACGAGCCGGTGGGCAGCCGATCGATCGTCGACCGTCACTCGTTCGGGGTGTCCGCGGCGACGATCCGCAACGACATGGCGCAGCTCGAAGACGAGGAGCTCATCACCGCCCCCCACACGTCGTCCGGTCGCGTGCCCACCGACAAGGGCTACCGCGTGTTCGTCAACCACCTCGCCCAGCTCCGTCCTCTCTCCTCGGCGCAGCGCTCGGCGATCGAGTCGTTCCTCGCCGACCCCGCCGACCTCGACGACCTCATGGCGCGCACGGTGCGGGTGCTGACGCAGCTCACGGGTCAGGTCGCGCTGGCGCAGTATCCGTCGTTCGCCCGCGCGCGGGTCACCCACGTGGAGCTCGTCGCGCTGGCCCCCAACCGTCTGCTGACCGTGCTGGTGACCGATGCCGGCGGCGTCTCGCAGCGGATGACGGTGCTGCCGGACGCGATCGACGAGACCGACCTCGGTGTGCTCCGCGCCCGGCTCTCCGCCCTCATCACGGGGCAGGCGATCGCGGAGGCGTCCGAGCGGCTGCAGACCCTGCTGGCCGCGGAGGAGACGCCGCGCGACCGCGTGCTGCGCACTCTCGCCGGCGTCCTCGTCGACGAGCTGGGCGGGTTCCGTCAGGAGCGACTGGTGATGGCGGGCGCGGCGACCCTCGCCCGCCGCGAGCACGACTTCCGCGGCAGCATCCACCCCCTCCTCGAGGCGATCGAGGAGCAGGTGACGCTGCTGCGGCTGATGAGCGAGATGGTGGCCGACGAGCACGGCCTGGCGGCCAGCATCGGCACCGAGAACGCGCCGTTCGGTCTCGGCGAGGCGTCGATCGTCGCGAGCGACTACGCAGCACCGACCGGAACGGCGCGCGTCGGCGTGATGGGGCCGACGCGCATGGACTATCCGAGCAACCTGGCGGCGGCGCGGGCGGTGGCCCGCTACCTGTCGCGGATGCTCGACGACGACGAGGCCGGCCGCTGACGCGGCCCCACGGAACACGCAGAAGGGCGATTGTGGCGGACCACTATGAGGTTCTCGGGGTGTCCCGGGACGCTTCCACGGATGAGATCAAGAAGGCGTACCGCCGACTGGCGCGGCAGCTCCACCCGGACGTGAATCCGGGCGAGGACGCGGCCGAGCGGTTCAAGCTCGTCACCCACGCGTACGACGTGCTCAGCGACGAGGAGTCGCGACGCCGCTACGACATGGGCGGCGGGGACGGCGCCGCGGGCAACTTCGGCGGCTTCGGCGGGTTCGGCGACATCTTCGAGACGTTCTTCGGCGCCGCGCAGGGCGGTGGCCGCGGAGCCCGACCCCGGTCGCGGCGCGAGCGCGGTCAAGACGCCCTGGTGCGCGTGACGCTCGAGCTGGGCGACGTCGTGTTCGGCGCGCACCGCGACATCGAGGTCGACACCGCGGTGCTGTGCGAGACGTGTCAGGGCTCGTGCTGCCAGGAGGGCACGTCGCCCGTCACGTGCGACATCTGCGGCGGCACCGGCCACGTGCAGCGTCAGGTGCGCAGCCTGCTCGGCAACGTCGTCACCTCGCAGCCGTGCGGCACGTGCGAGGGCTACGGCACCACCATCCCGTATCCGTGCGGCACGTGCGGCGGACAGGGGCGCGTGCGGTCGCGGCGCACCGTGTCGCTCGACATCCCCGCCGGCGTGGAGACCGGACTGCGGCTTCAGCTGCCCGGCTCCGGTGAGGTCGGTCGCGCCGGTGGCCCCAACGGCGACCTGTACGTGGAGGTCACGGTCACCCCGCACCCCGCGTTCAGCCGGGAGGGCGACGACCTCCTCGCGACGCTCGAGGTGTCGATGACCGATGCGATCCTCGGCACCGACACGTCGATCGAGGGCCTGGACGGCGAGGTCGACCTGGAGATCCGCCCCGGTGTGCAGTCCGGCGACGTGCTGACGATCAAGGGCCGCGGCATCACGCCGCTGCGCGGCACCCAGCGCGGCGACCTGCGCGTGGGCGTGCAGGTCGTGACACCCACGAAGCTCGACGCGTCGCAGCGCAAGCTCATCGAGGACTTCGCGAAGAAGGCGAAGGCTCCGGCCCCGCAGCTCGCCCAGTTCCAGCAGGGGCTGTTCTCGAAGCTGCGCGACCGGTTCCGCGGACACTGATCGTGGCGCTCCACTTCCTTGTCGAGACGGCGGGAGGCGCGGCCGTCGGCGACCTGGTCACACTGACCGGCGCCGAGGCGAAGCACGCCGCCGTGGTGCGTCGGCTGCGCGTCGGCGAGGCCGTGACGGTGGGGGACGGCCGCGGCGTGTGGCTGACCGGTGTCGCGGAGGAGGTCTCGCCGTCGCGCGTCGAGGTGCGGGTGCAGGAGCGCGCGGAGTCGCCGGCGCCGTCGCCGAGGGTCGTGCTGGTGCAGGCGCTCGCGAAGGGCGACCGTGACGAGCTCGCGGTGCAGGCGGCGTGCGAGCTCGGCGTGGACGAGATCGTGCCGTGGCAGGCGGGTCGCAGCATCTCGCGCTGGGAGGGGCCCAAGGCCGCGAAGGGTCGCGAGCGCTGGGCGACGATCGTGCGCGAGGCGGCCAAGCAGGCCCATCGCGCATGGGTGCCGGAGGTCGCGCCGGTCGAGTCGACCGCGCAGCTGGCGGCGCGCGCGGCGCAGCAGCGGGTGCTGCTGCTCGACCCGACCGCGCCAGGGCGGCTGTCCGACCTGGAGCCCGACGGCCGCGACCTCGTGCTGGTGGTGGGGCCCGAGGGCGGCATCTCCGCCGAGGAGCTGGAGCGGCTCACGGCGGCGGGCGCGGAGCGCGTGCTCCTCGGCGACACGGTGCTGCGCACGTCCACGGCCGGACCGGCGGCGATCGCGGTGCTGTCGGTCGCTCTCGGCCGCTGGTGACCGCCGCCGCGTGCAGGGGCCCCGGTAAGCTGAACGCATGAGCGAACCCTCGATCTTCACGCGCATCCTGAACGGGGACATCCCCGGTGAGATCCTGCTCGATGCGGGTCGGGTGTTCGTGATCCGCGACATCAACCCGCAGGCTCCGCTGCACGCGCTCGTGATCCCGAAGACCGAGGAGTACCGCGACGTGACGGAGCTCGCGGCGGGTGACCCGGGTCTGCTGGCCGAGATGGTCGCGGCAGCGAAGCGCATCGCCGACGAGCACGCCAACGGCGAGTACCGCCTCATCTTCAACAACGGCGCGAGCGCCGCCCAGTCCGTCTTCCACGTGCACGCCCATGTGCTCGGCAATCTCGAGGAGAACAAGCTCGTTGGCTTCTGACGATCAGGAAACCGTCACCGAACGCATCTACGCGGACGGTGTCGCGATGGTGCAGCTGCTCGGTCCGCAGGACCGCCTGCTGCGGATGCTGGAACGCGAGCACCGCGATGTGCAGGTGCTCGTCCGCGGCAACGAGATCACCCTGACGGGCGAGCGCGACGCCGTCGCGAAGGCGAAGAACCTCGTCGACGAGCTGCTGGCGATGACGAAGGCCGGGCACGACCTGGCGCCCAGCGACGTGTCCAGCTCGGCGCGCATGCTCCGCACCGAGGGCGGTCCGCGCCCGAGCGAGGTGCTCGGCGAGGCGATCCTGTCGACCCGTGGCAAGGTGATCCGCCCGAAGACGCTCGGACAGAAGGAGTACGTCGACGCGATCGAGGAGAACACGATCGTGTTCGGCATCGGCCCGGCCGGTACCGGAAAGACCTACCTGGCGATGGCGAAGGCCGTGCAGGCGCTGCAGCGCAAGGAGGTCACGCGCATCATCCTCACCCGTCCGGCGGTGGAGGCGGGGGAGCGGCTGGGGTTCCTGCCCGGCACGCTCACCGACAAGATCGACCCGTACCTGCGCCCGCTGTACGACGCGCTGAACGAGATGATGGACCCGGAGATCGTGCCGCGCCTGATGGCCACGGGGACGATCGAGGTGGCGCCGCTCGCGTACATGCGTGGTCGCACGCTCAACGACTCGTTCGTGGTGCTCGACGAGGCGCAGAACACGACGCCGGAGCAGATGAAGATGTTCCTGACCCGGCTGGGCTTCGGCACGAAGATGGTCGTCACGGGCGACATCACCCAGGTCGACCTGCCGCAGGGGTCTTCGGGACTGCGGCTCGTGACGCGGGTGCTCGACGGGATCGACGACATCCACTTCACCCGACTGACCAGCGACGACGTGGTGCGGCACTCGCTCGTGGGGCGCATCGTCGACGCGTACAGCGAGTACGACGAGAAGCGCACGGCGCAGCGGTTCGAGCGCGAGCAGGCGGCGGAGTTCGCCAACAGGGCGGAGCGCCGCGGGGCACAGCGACCAGGACCACGCGACCGGATGCCGAAACGGGGGCTCTCATGATCGAGATCAACAACGAGTCGGCGATCGACGTCGACGAGACGGTGCTGCAGCGGCTCACCGACTTCAACCTGGAGCAGCTGCACGTCAGCCCGGACGCCGAGGTGGCGATCGTGCTGGTCGACGAGGGCGCCATGGAGGCGCTGCATGTGCAGTGGATGGACGAGCCGGGCCCGACCGACGTGCTCAGCTTCCCGATGGACGAGCTGCGCCCTGGCACCGAGGACCGCCCGACGCCTCCCGGCCTGCTGGGCGACATCGTGCTGTGCCCGCAGGTGGCGGAGACCCAGGCGCAGGCGGCCGGCCACACGCTGATGGACGAGCTGATCCTGCTCACCACGCACGGTCTGCTGCACCTGCTCGGCTTCGATCACGCGGAGCCGGAGGAGGAGCGGGAGATGTTCGGACTCCAGAAGCAGCTGATCCAGGGCTTCGCCGTGTCCGAGCGCCGCCGCCGATGACGGAGATCCTGCTGCTGATCGCCGCCGTGCTGCTGGTGGCCTTCGGCGGCCTCATGGCTGCGATCGACGCGGCCTACGGCGTCACGTCCCGGGCCGGCCTCGCAGATCTGGCGACCGAGGGGCGACGGGCGAAGGCGCTCGAGCGGATCGCCGCCGACCTCGACGCGCACGTCAACGCGGTCGCGTTCATCCGGGTGCTCGCGGAGGTCACCGCGGCCGTGCTCGTCACGGTGGCGTTCACGATCATGTTCGAGAGCATCTGGTGGGCGATGCTCGCCGCGGCCATCCTGATGACGGGCATCACGTTCGTGCTCGTCGGCGCCAGTCCGCGCACGTTCGGCCACCAGCACGCCGAGGCCATGATCCGCGGGAGCGCGGGCATCGTGCGCGGTCTGCGCATCATCCTCGGCCCGCTCGCCCAGGGGCTGGTCGTGCTCGGCAACCGGGTCACGCCCGGCACGGGTCGCAGCTCGTTCTCGAGCGAGGATCAGCTGCTGAGCATGGTCGACGAGGCCGCGTCGAACGACCTCATCGAGGAGGACGACCGCGATCTCATCCACTCGGTGTTCGACTTCACCGACCAGTTCGTGCGGGCGGTGATGGTGCCGCGCACCGAGATGGTCACCGTGGACGCGGAGGCCACCACCGACGAGGCCATGTCGCTGTTCCTGCAGCGCGGGGTGTCGCGCATGCCGGTCGTGGACGACGAGGCCGACGACGTGGTCGGGGTGCTGTATCTGAAGGATCTGGTGCAGTTCGCCTACCGCGACGACCTGGCCTGGCGCGCGGCGTCGATCCGCCCGATCGCCCGCCCCGCGACGTTCGTGCCGGAGTCGATGCGCGCCGAGACGCTGCTGCAGCAGATGAAGCGCGACGCGGTGCACGTGTGCCTGGTGATCGACGAGCACGGCGGGATCTCCGGGCTTGTGACCCTGGAGGACCTGATCGAGGAGCTCGTCGGCGAGATCTCCGACGAGTACGATCAGGTATCCGCGGAGTTCGTGGATCTCGGTGCCGGACGCTACCGCGTCAGCTCCCGGCTGTCGCTGGAAGACGTCGGCGACCTGTTCGGCCTCGAGCTCGAGGATGAGGACGTCGACTCGATCGGCGGTCTGCTCGGCAAGGCGCTCGGACAGGTGCCGCAGCCCGGGGCGACGGCGGTCGTGGACGGTCTGGTCCTCACCGGCGGGGCCTCTCGGGGGCGCGGCCGCGGGATCGCGACGGTCTTCGTCGAGAGGGCTGCGGTGGCGGACGAGGTGCAGGAAGAAGGAGAGCGACGCGATGACTGAGGACACCCGGAGCGGATTCGTGACCTTCGTCGGTCGGCCGAACGTCGGCAAGTCCACCCTGACGAACGCGCTGGTGGGCGACAAGATCGCGATCACGAGCGAGAAGCCGCAGACGACGCGGCGCGCGATCCGCGGCATCCTGAACCGCCCGGACGGGCAGTTGGTGATCGTGGACACTCCCGGCATCCACAAGCCGCGCACCCTCCTGGGCGAGCGTTTGAACGACCTGGTGGAGCAGGTGCTGGGCGACGTCGACGTGATCGGGTTCTGCGTGCCGGCGACCGAGAAGGTCGGACCGGGCGATCGTCGCATCGCCGCCTCGCTCGACGGCTACCCGCGTGCGCAGAAGATCGCGATCGTCACGAAGACCGATGCGGCGGGGCGCGACGAGATCACGGAGCGCCTCATGGAGGTCGACTCGTTGCGCGAGGACTGGGCGGCCGTCATCCCGCTCTCGGCACTGACGCGCGATCAGCTCGATGTGCTCGCCGACGAGATCCTGCAGCTCATGCCGGAGGGACCCGCGCTGTATCCGGCCGGGATCACGACGGACGAGTCGAACGAGGACCGCATCGCCGAGATCATCCGCGAGGCGGCGCTCGACGGCGTGCGCGACGAGCTCCCGCACTCGATCGCCGTGGTCGTGGACGACATCGCCCCCCGCGAGGACAGCGACCTGACGGACGTGCACGCGTCGATCGTGGTGGAGCGCGACAGCCAGAAGGCGATCATCATCGGCCATAAGGGCTCGCGGTTGCGCGACGTGGGCGCTCGCGCAAGGACGGGCATCGAGGAGCTGCTGGGCACGCGGGTGTTCCTCGGACTGCACGTCAAGGTCGCGAAGGAGTGGCAGCGCGACCCCAAGCAGCTCGGCCGACTCGGGTTCTGAGATGAGACGGGGCACGACGTCGAAGGCGGCGGGCAGACCGCCGACCCCGCGGTCATGAGCGGCCGCAGCGAGGACCCGAACACGCTGCGGCACGAGGTCTTCACACGAGTGTTCGACGAGCACTGGGCGACGGTGCGCCACCACATCGAGGGCGTGGTCGGTGACGACGACGAGGTCACCGAGATCGTGTCGGAGGTGTTCCTGGCCGCGTGGTCGCGTCTGCGACCGAGTCGTCCGCCCGGTCGGGTGTGGCTGCTGCGCGAGGCCGACCGTCGTCTGCGCACCCGTGGTCGACGGGGGGCGACCCGGCTCAGGGCACTCGATGCGCTGCACAACGGGCTGTCCGGCGACCCGGCGCCGCTGGGGCTCGTCGGCCGCAGTGAGGTGCTGCACGCGGTGGGTACCCTCAGCCCGGCCCAACGGCGTATCATCATGCTCACGTATTGGGATGGACTCACGGTGGGGGAGATCGCGGAGCTGGTGCGCGCATCGGAGTCACGGGTCCGGAAGACGTTGCGTCTGGCGGAGGATCGGCTTCGCGCGGCGCTGGGCCTGGAGGGGACGGATACGCGTGATGCCTGACAACGCCCTGCTCGAGCGAGCGCTCACCGCTGCGGATCCGGCGCGGACTCCGCGCGATGCGGAACCGGACGCACGGGCGATCGCGACGCGCGACCGCATCCTGCGCAGTTCGCGGGAGCCGCAGCGTCGCCGGGCGCGCCGAGTCGGGTGGGCGGCGGGACTCACCGCCGTCGCGGCGTCGGCTGCTCTTGCGTTCGGGGTGCTGCTGCCGCAGGGCGCGGCCGTTGCGGGCACACCCACCCCGCTCGCGTTCGACGGATCCGCCTCACTCGCCGAGACCGTGGCGACGGCCGACACCGACCTCGGCGTGTTCCACGAGCCGGAGACGCCTGAGCGCTCCGTGCGCGCCGCATCGTGGTCGTTCTCCGTCGACGTCGACGCCGGGCGGGCCGAGATCGTGCCGCAGCTGTCGACGTTCCAGTGGAGCGACGATCTCTCGGGAGAGGCGATCGCGATCAACGGTGTCGCCTACGACCCGGGCGACGCGGTCGCCAACCAGGAGGCCGAGGTCGTGAGCACGGGTGAGGTGGCGTCGCGCGTCACGTACGCACCCGGCGAGTTCGTGACGCCCGTCGTCGCGGTGCCGGGAGAGACGCCCGCCGACGTGCGGGCGCTGCTGGAGGCGTTCGGGCTTCCGAAGGAGCCGAGTGCGTTCGACGTGGTCACGGCGGTCACCTCCGTCTTCGGGCAGTGGACGCTGACCAACGCGCAGCACGCCGAGCTGCTCGCGCTCATCGAGGACTCGGGCGGTGCGCAAGCGCTGGGCGCGACGACGGACCGGCTCGGTCGTCCGGTCGCCGGCATCCGGGTGATCGCCGCGGACGGTGCCGTCAGCGACGACGTGCTGGTGTCGCTCGACAGCGGGCGCATCGTGGGCGTGGAGCGCACGGTGCTCGTGGACGACGGGATCGTGGCCCCTGGCTCGATCACGGACTACCGCATGTGGGATCTCGACGAGGAGATGATCGAATGAGGCGTACGCGCGCGACGATGGCAGCCCTGGTGGGCCTGGTGCTGGTGCTGACCGGGGTGCCCACCGCGGCATCAGCGGCGGCGAACCCGGATGCGGTCGATCCGCAGGCGGCGCAGCTGCTCGAGGAGGTTCCGGGCGGCGAGCTGGTCGCGCCGGGTCACGTCGTCTGGCCGGAACTCGACATGGAGTTCGTGGCGGCTTCCGGCTCGTCCGGGCTGAGCGCCCGGTCCGTGGGCAGCTGCTCCACAGGTCGCATCTGCGCGTACACCGCGTACAACCTCTCCGGCAGCATCCTCAGCTGGGGGAGCTGCGGCAGCATCGCGATCCCCTCGACCTTCGTGACCCGGTCGATCGCCAACGCGCGCACCTCGGGCTACGCCCAGGCCCGCAACGGCAGCACCGTGCTCGCGACGGCGTACGCGAACGGCTCCGCCAACGTCTACGGCTCGGCGAACAACATCCGCTGCTACCTCTGAGCGCTGGTGTCGGGGGAGGAGGGCGTTGAGCGCCCGGTGTCCGGTGCCGGCGGGGGTGCCCCGTGAGTCGTCGCGCGGAGGAGCGTGCCGCCGAGCGCGAGCGCGTGTTCACCGCGATCTACGCCCAGCACTGGGCCGCCGTGCAACGACATGTGGAGTGCACGCTCGATGACGACGCGGAGGTGGCCGAGGTGGTCGGGGACGTGTTTCTGCTCGCGTGGCGCAAGCTCGATCCGGCGCGTCCGCTCGGATTGGTGTGGTTGCTGCGGGCAAGCGACAACAAGCTCAAGGATCGCGACCGGAGTGAGCGAGCCCATGCGAGAGCGATCGACGCCGTCCGCACCGGGCACCGGGCGCCGCAGGGCGACCTGCTCGACGCGCTCGCGGTGCGTCGAGCGATCGACACGGTGCTGACGCCGCGAGAGCGTCGGATCGTGATTCTCGCGTACTGGGACCGGTTGGCCGCCGGCGAGATCGCTGAGCTTCTGCGGTGCAGCCAGGGAACCGTCTGGACGACCCTCAGCCGGGCGCGACGGAAGCTGCAGAGCGAGCTCGGCCTGTCGCCGATCGCGAGTGCTCCGCGGGTCGAGGCTCTGTCCATTGCACGAGCCGGCAATACCTTACGGCCGAGTATTTCCGCTCCGGGGGTGTAGACCCACCGGCTTCACTGCCCCTAGCGTGCCGCTGTGACTTCCCCCCCCGCTCGGGCTCGCCCGCGAAGGACGGTACTCGTCATGCTGAAGAGGGCGGTGATCCGGGTCGCCGCGGTCGCACTGGGGTTGATGGGTGCCGCGGCCCTGTCGGGATGCGTGCCGTCGCGACCCGTCTTCCTGGAGCCGGTCGCCCTCACAGTCGTCGACGACCGGTTCGCGTGGGTGCAGTGCCTCGATGAGGCGTGGGCCATCGATTACATCTCCACGGCCGTGCGCGAAGAGTGGGGATCAGAGGACGAGGTGGTGCTCTTCTCCGCGACCGCCGACGAGTGGCGGGCCGTCGCTGTGCCCTCCGGTGAGCCGATCCTTCCCGACACCTTCCCTGACTTCTCTGTGACCAGCAGCCGCGAGTACCCGGTGTCGAGTCTGGACGGACCTGTCACCGTGTACGTCATCCTTTCCGGGCCGGACCACCGTGCGGAGATGTCGTTCAAGAACGTCGCGATCGATTCACTTGTGGAGGGTACGTACGTGTATCACTCCGGGGAGGTGAGCGACGAGCCCTGCGGCGTGGACGCCGAGTGAGTGGCGGTGTTCTCGACGCGAAGACGGGCCGGTCGGACCCCTTCATTGCACGAGGCGGCAATACCTTACAGCCGGGTATTTCCACTCCGGGGATGTAGACCCACCAGCTTGACTGCCCCTAGCGTGCCGCTGTGGCCTCCCCGCTCAACCTTCGTTTGCCCCGTTCGTGGCGCTCAGCTCGTGCGGTGAGGCCGCTTCACGCGGCTGCGGTACTGGGGCTCGCCGTCGTCGCGTGTGCCGGATGCTCAGGTGGGGCCGTGCCCGATGTGGAGGTGTCCGAGGACGACCTGATCGGCGTGTGGACGGCGACGTCCGGAACGGCGGAGTTCGAGCTGCATGAGGGCGGAGGGGTGAGCGCGGAGGACTGGCCGGCATCGATGTGGTGTGACGCCGCGCCAGACACCGGTCCATCGTTCCCTTCCCTGACCGGCCAATGGTCCGCGGGATACGGCGCCAGCGCTATCGCGTTCAGCCTGAATCCGCCCTGCAACGCGATGCCTGCCCTGTTCGCTTTCGAGGACGCACAGGGCTCGGTCGAGCTGTGGTACTTCGCGCCGGGCGTTGACCGCGACTCGAATCCCGACCCCGAAACGGTGTTCAAGAGGTCAGGGTGATGTCCGTCTTCGCGACTCCGCCGAGGGGCCGGCGCGTCCGTGGCATGACGTCGAGCCCTACCTCGGCCTTTTCGCCGTTTTCGCGCGCGGGGGAGTGCCGAAGCCTCCAGAACCGGCGGAGCGCGATGAAGCGACGACGAGGGGGCTCATGGCAAACCTCGCCTTACGTCTGTGGACGGCGGTGTCGGTGACGGTCGTGGCCACTCTCGCGCTGGCCTCCTGCTCCTTCCTTCCGGAACCCGCTGGTCTGTATCCGCCGCTGTCTTTCAGCGCGCGCGACGGGGAACCGGTCATCGCCTGGTGTGGTGGCGACGCGGAGATCGTTCGGGTGGGGATGTACTACGGAGCAGGTTCCGTAGGAGACGGCCAACTCGTCGTCGATGGGCGCGGCACGGAGACGGTCCGTCGTGGCAGCGAGATTCTTCCAGCGGCCTTACCGAAGAGCTGGGATGTCGAGATCAACGAGTACACCGGCGGCCAGCTCGCGGAAGTCACCATCACCATCGTGTACAGGACGACCGACGACGAGGGGCGGACCTCGACGGGCAACTTCATCGCAGAGTTCGATCTCGATGAGGCGACGCTCGAATCATGGCCCGACGGGTCGTGGATCGGAGCGGACGGGACCGTTTCGGAGGATCCGTGCGGCATGGCGAGTGCTCGCGAATGAAGACTTCGGGAGCATGGGGGGAGGCAAGGACGAAGGGGCCGATGACCACGTTGGGCACCAGCTACTCGGTGCGATGGCGCGCATGCGCCGTTGCGGTCGGGACGTCGAACACGATCGTGGGAGCGGTCTTGGGGTTGATGTACGGCCTGTACTCGTTCCCCTTCACCGGGGGTTCCATCCATGCTGATGGGAACGCGGGACACGTTCTGAGCTCGATCATCGTGAGCGCGGTTTTCGGACTCATCTTTCCGACAGCGTTGAGCCTTCTCGCGATGATTCCGCGACGCGCTCGCTCCCACCTGTGGCCGGTATCGGTCGCCGTGGGACCAACGATCTTTTCCCTCCTCAGCTTCGTGTTCGTCTGGTCCTTCCCGGTCGTCCTTGCCTTCGTCGCTGTGGCATCGATAGCCGGAGGTGCGCTCAGCATCGTGGCGGTCACGCTTGTGCATGGTGTGCAGAGAAAAGAGGGAGACCGTTGATGTCGGAATGCGCGGATTCTGAGTCTGGAGCGGGGAACCGTGGGAGGTTCGAGCCGGTGATCGGGGGAGGACGGTGCAGAGTGAAGGACGAGTGTGGCGTCCGGCGTCTTCGGTACCCGGTCGCGGTGGTGCTCGTCTGCGCGGGTCTAGCGCTCTTCCTGGGGTTCCTCTACCGGCTCGTCTTTCTCGCGCCATTGCTTCGTGAACGAGGAGGGGCTGAAGCAGGAGAGGATGCGCTCAGATCGAGCGTCGCGTTCTTCGTGGTGCTTCTCATCGCAGCTCTACCGGCAGTCATTGCGCGCAGGACGAGTGCGCGATGGTGGGGAAGAGTTCTCGCCGCCGTGATCTCGGGGTTCCTGGTGGCTCTGTGCACCTGGTTCTTGCTCGCGCAGGCCAACGGTTTCCCGATAGCTGCGGGAGTGATCGCCTCGCTCGGGTTCTTCGTGCTCTTGGTCGCTGACCGCAAGATCGTGTTCAGGAGGTCAGGCTTGATGTCCGCCAGCGCCGCCCATCAGTCGGTTCTGCGGGGAGAGGAGGAATGAGCATGAGACGTGCCATGCCGTTTCTGCTCGCCATTGCAGGGACGACCGCGGTCCAGATGGCGTCGATCTTCGTGACGTGGCTGGGGTGGTTCGGCGGCGGGCCGTTGCTGTCCTCTCCGGAGGACATCCTGAACCGCATCGGTTTCGGACTGGCGGTGATCATCGTGCTGTCTTCTGCAACCTGCATTCCGATGGTCTTCATCGCTCGCTCGCGAAGTGGGGCGAGAACGGCCGTGACTGTTTCCGCGATCTTCACCGTGATCCAGGCCCTTCTGTATTCACTTCTGTTGTTCTGGCGGCCGCTCCCGCCCTATCCGGGTCTGACGCTGCTTCTCCTCGCCGGCCTCTTCGCGGTGGACTTCCTCGTCATCGTCCTGGCCCGAGACGTCGCGAAGGAGTCGCCGTGACGGCGGAGCGAGGGCACGACATTACGGAGGCGTCGACGAAGGGCGGGGTCATGGCGAAGCACTGGGTGGCGACGGCGGCGGGGCCTCCGGAGTCGTGGGAGTTCGAGGAGTACGAGCCCGCGGCGCCGCGCGAGGGCGAGGTCACGATCCGCGTCCGCGCGGCCGGGGCGAAGGGAGAACCACTCATGCTGAAGCGATTCCTCTGTCGACCCCTGGCGGTAGGGGCCGTGGTGCTCGCGAGTTCGCTTGTCCTTTCGGCCTGCGCGTTTCTTCCCGGGGTGCCAGAGGACCAACCACTCTCGCTTGCGGTGCGTGGCGGAACTCCGATCTTGAGCTGGTGTGCGCCCAGCGCCGAGATCGTCCGCGTGCGTGTGTACTACGGGACGGTGTCTGCCGACGACGCGGAGCTGGTGATCGATGCGAGGGGGCGCCTCCCTGTTGCTCCTGGGGCGGAAGTAACACCTGACGGGCTCCCCGAGGAGTGGGTCGTGGAGCGTCACGAGTACGCCGGGGCGGAGCTTTCGGAGATCGGCGTGACGGTGGACTACGAGGCGCGGGACGCCGAGGGGGAGCTGGTCGAAGGGAGCTTCGGTGCAGACTTCGAGAACGAGGGCGCGTCCGATCTGGATTCTTGGCCGGACAACGGGTGGATCTGGGCGAACGGGACCGTGTCGACCGATCCGTGCGGCATGCCGAGTTCTCACGAGTAGACCGTGAATCGGAACGCGTCGTCTCAGCGCCTGACCGTCCCGGCGGGAGCATGATGGAGGCAACGACGAAGGGCGGGGTCATGGCGAAGCACTGGGTGGCGACGGC
>NZ_SSDQ01000083.1:0-12496 GCF_004794315.1 Microbacterium sp. PF5
CCGCGCGGCACCTCCTGCGGCTGCTCGCCGCGACGCCACCGCTCACCGCGCGGCTCTTCGCGGCGCTGGGCGGCGAGCCTGCGGCGCTAGTGCGCACGACGGTCGCGCCCACCATGCAGTCGGGCGGCACCGCCGCGAACGTGCTGCCCTCGCAGGCGTCGGCCACGGTGAACCTGCGCATCGCGCTCGGCGAGACCACGCAGCAGACCGTGTACCGCGTGCGTCGACGGGTGCGCGATCCGCTCGTCTCCGTGGAGGTGGTGGAGGCCAGTGAGCCGTCGCCGGAGTCGTCGACCGAGAACGCGCAGTTCGCCCTGCTCGCCGCGGCGCTCGAGGTCTCGCACCCCGGCGTCCCCGCCGTGCCGTACGTGATGATGGCGGCGACCGACTCCCGGCACTTCCACCGGTTCGCCCCGGCCGTGTACCGCTTCGCGCCGCTGGACATGTCGAATGCGCAGCGCGCATCGATCCACGGCGTCGACGAGAGCGTGGAGATCGCGGCGCTGGAGCGGGGGGAGCGGTTCCATCGCGCCCTCCTCGAACGACTAGGGTGATCTCACCCCCTCCGGGATCCACCCCGGCACCCGACCTCTCGAAGCAGGAGACGCGATGACGCGCACCCGCACCCTGGGCACCCTCGCCGTGGTCGTCGGCTTCCTCGCGTTCGTCGAGTTCACCAGCGGCGTGCTCCAGGGGTACTACACGCCGATGCTCAGCGACATCGCCCGCCACCTGGGCATCCACGACGCCGACGTGAACTGGCTGGAGGGGTCGCAGCTGATGCTGTCGGCACTCGTGGTGCCCGCGTTCGCGAAGCTCGGCGACATGCTCGGCCACAAGCGCATGCTGCTGATCTCGACCGCCGTGACCGCGGCCGCCGCGCTTGTGCTGCCGTTCACCGACTCGTTCGCGGTGTTCCTGCTCGCCTGGTCGCTCATGGGCTTCTACGTGGTGTGGCTGCCGCTGGAGATCGCCCTAATCTGGTCGCGGTCACGGCGCATGGAGGGACGCTCGTCGATCACGGCGAAGGCGGCGGGCCTCCTGGTCGCCGCCCTGGAGGGTGGGGCGATCATCGGCGCCCTCGTCGGCGGCGCGCTGATCGACGCCCTCCCGCTGACGGTCGTGCTGCTCGTGCCCGCCGTGCTGATCGTGGTGTGCTTCTTCGTGATCCTGTTCGGCGTGCGGGAGTCGCCCGAGCCGACCGGCGGCGTGTTCGACACGGTCGGCCTGGTGCTGATCTCCCTCGCGCTGCTGTGCTTCACGGGCGGGCTCAGCCTGCTGCGCCTCGAGGGCGGCCTCGGCAACCCGTGGTCGTGGGCGGTCGTGGCGCTGGGGCTTCTGCTGGTCGTGCCGTTCGTGCGGTGGGAGCTGCGCTGCGACGACCCGCTGATCGACGTGCGCATGTTCCGGTCGCCGGCGCTCGGCCCCGTGTTCCTCACGGCGGGACTGTTCGGGGTGAGCGTGCTGGGCGCGCAGGCGCCGCTGTCGACCTTCGCGCGCACCGACCCCGAGGTGTACGGCTACGGGCTGGGGACGACCGGCTTCGCGACGTCGCTAATCATCGGGGTGTACCTGGTCGCGATGATCGCGGGCGCGCTGCTGTTCCCGGTCGTGGCGCGCTGGGCGTCGCCGCGGATCACGCTCCTCGGGGCGTCGGTGCTGGTGGGCATCGGGTTCCTGCTGTTCCTGCCGTTCCACGACGCCTATGGGCAGGTGATCGCGAACATGGTCGTGGTGGGGCTCGGCTCCGGCGCGCTGGTGGCGGCGCTGCCGGCCGCGGCGGCGTCGGCGGCTCCGGCGACGCAGACGGGCGTCGCGACCGGGCTCACCAACTCCGTGAAGACCGTGGGCGGTGCGATCGCCTCGTGCGTCTTCGGCATCGCACTACTGCACGGCGTCGCGAGTGGTGCGGGCGCGGTCGCCGACGGGACGGCGGGGTCGCTCGCGGGCTATGTCACGGTGTGGGTCGTCTGCGGGGCGACCGCGCTCGCCGCTGCGGTGCTCCTGCTGTTCGTGCCGAAGCAGGCCTTCACGGATCGCGCGGTCGAGGCCGAGGCGGCACCGGTCGCCTGACGGCCGGGCGAGCAGCGCGGTCGGACGGATCGGCCGCGTCAGGCGTCGCGGTCGAGGCCGAACGTGCGCTTCACCAGGGCCTGCACGTCGCGGTCGAGACCGTCGATCCGGGTGTGCACGGCGTCGATGCGGGTGTGCACGGCATCGAAGCGCGCGTCGACGGCGTCGAACCGGGCGTCGACCGTCGCGAAGCGGGCGTCGACCGCATCGAAGCGGCCGTTCATCTCGTTGCGGAGCCCGCCGACCTCGCTGCGGAGCACGCGGACGAACATCGTCGACATCACGGTCAGGGTGCCGCACATCAGGGCGGTGAACGCGCCGATCATCGTCCAGATCTGTGCCGCATCCATCGATTCCATCTCCTCATCGTCGCATCGGATGATCCACCCTGCCAGCATCCTGGTGCCGGCTCCGGCCACGTCTCCGAGAACCGCGGGACGGGGTGCTCGGCGCGTATCGGTGCAGAGAAAGTGGTCCTGCGACGGCGCGGTCAGGCGTCCTTCGGCGGGTTGTACATGAACTCGACGCGGATGCCGTCGGCGTCCTCCACGAAGGAGGCGTAGTAGCGCTCCGAGTAGCGGGGATACTCCTTGGGCTCCCGCACCGCGCTCCACCCGGCGTCGAGCGCGAGCGCGTGGAAGCGGTCGACCTCCGCGCGCGACGGCATCGCGAAGGCGAGGTGCTGCCACCCGATGCGTCCGTGCCGGTGCGGCTCCGAGTCCTCGTCCCACGTGTAGAGGATGATCTCGGTCTCGTCGCCGTTGTGCCATGAGATGGAGTGGTCGTCCTCCCCGCCGGACTCGTAACCGAGCGCGGTCAGGACGGGATGGAACTGCGCCCGCCCCCGCTCGAGGTCGCCGACGGTGATGCCCAGGTGATCGAGGAGTGCCATCGGCCCAGTCTGTCAGCGATCGCGGACGGTGTCAGTGGGGAGCGTGATACTCGGCTTGGCCCCGCTTCCAGTACCCCTTCACGACGGCCTTCGCGGTGTCGACGCCCCACCGGTCGAGCAGCGCGCGACCCGGCTTGACGATCGACTGCTCCGCCGCGATGAACACGAACGGATCGGTGCCGACGAGGTCGTCTCCCGACAGCGACTCCAGGAACGCGATCAGCGCCGAGCCGGCCGGGTCGTCCCCGCGGTGCAGCCACTGCACCGGTACCGGGGCGGCGAGGTCGAGCTCGCCGCTCTCGGCCACGGTCTCGATCACGATGCGGGCCGGGGCGTCGTCGGGGATCAGCGCGGCGAAACGGCGGATCGCGGGGATCGCGGTCTCGTCGCCGACGAGCAGCCAGGAGCCGGGGGTGCCGGTGACGACGGCGGCGCCGCGCGGACCGCCGACGCCGATCTCGGCGCCGAGGGGCGCGGTGGCGGCCCACGGTGCGGCGACGCCCTGGTCGCCGTGCACCGCGAACTCGACGTCGAGCCAGTCCTCGCCCCACGCGAGCGGCGTGTACTCGCGGCTGGGCGCGGCGCGCAGTTCCTCCACCGACTCCACGGGGCCGTCCGGGAAGAACAGGCGCATGTGGTCATCGGCGCCGGGGGAGTCGAATCCGGCGAGGTCCGGCCCGGTGAGGCGCACGCGCACGAAGTCCGGGGCGAGCCACTCGCGCGCGGTCAGGGTGACGGTGCGGAAGCGCAGCTCGAGGCCGCGGCGCTCGATCGTGAAGCCGGATTTCGTATCGCTCATAAAGTAAGGCTAACCTAAAAAGCACGACGGATGGTTCCCTGCGATCCGCTCCGTCCGACCGGCGCCCTCGAGTGCGCGACCACCCCGCAGAACAGGAGTCTCTCCATGTCCGTGCCCAGAACCCTCACCGCCACCAGCGTCGCCCTGGTCGGCCTGCTCGCGCTCTCCGGCTGCGCCACCGGCGCCGAAGCCGAACCCGAGGAGACCGCCGCCGCCTCCGGCACCGTGACCGTCGAGGACAACACGGGCGAACACGAGATCGCCACCCCGCCCGCCTCGGTCGTCGCCCTCGACAACCGCACCTTCCAGACCCTGTCCGACTGGGGCATCGAGCTCTCCGCCGGCGCCGTCTCCCTCATGCCCGAGACCGTGTCGTACGCGAAGGACGACGGCATCGTCGACATCGGCCTGCACACCGAGCCCGACCTGGAGGCGATCGTCGCGGCCGACCCCGATCTCATCATCAGCGGTCAGCGCTTCACGCAGCACAACGCCGCGATCGCCGAGCTCGTGCCCGACGCCACGATCATCGACCTCGAACCGCGCGACGGCGAGGCGTTCGACGCCGAACTCACGCGCCAGACCACCGTGCTCGGCGAGATCTTCGGCAAGCAGGACGAGGCGCAGAAGCTGGTCGACGAGTTCGACGCCGCGGTCGAGCGGGCCAAGGCCGCCTACGACGACGCCGACACCGTCATGGCCGTCAACACCTCGGGCGGCCAGATCGGCTACCTCGCTCCGACCGTCGGCCGCTCGCTCGGCCCGATCTACGACCTCCTCGGCCTCACGCCGGCCCTCGAGGTCGACGACGCGAGCGATGACCACCAGGGCGACGAGATCTCGGTCGAGGCGATCGCGGCCTCGAACCCCGACTGGATCCTCGTGCTCGACCGCGACGCGGTGTTCGCGGCGGAGACGCCCGACTATGTGCAGGCCGCCGAGATCCTGGAGAGCTCCGAGGCCCTCGCCGGCGTCACCGCGGTGAAGGACGAGCAGATCGTCTACATGCCCACCGACACATACCTGAACGAGAGCATCCAGACGTACACCGCGTTCCTGAACGACCTCGCCGACGCGCTCGAGAAGAGCGCCGACAAGTAAGGGCCGGGTGGCGGCGTCCGCGATCAGGGCGCCGCCACCGGCATCCCCCCATGACCTCTCCTCTCCTCGCCCCGATGCCGCGATCGTCCGCGCGGCTGTTCGACCCGAAGCTGCTCCTCGGGGTGCTCGTCGTCGCGGTTCTCCTGGCGCTCTCGCTCGTCACCGGCGTCTACGACATCGCCGGTGCCGACGACGGCGCGCAGATGTTCCAGATCACCCGCGTGCCCCGCACGATCGCCCTCGTGCTGGCCGGGGCCGCGATGGCGATGGCGGGCCTGGTGATGCAGCTGCTCACCCAGAACCGCTTCGTCGAGCCGACGACGACCGGCACGACCGAATGGGCGGGCCTCGGCCTGCTCGCCGTGATGCTGCTGGTGCCGCAGCCGTCCCTGCCGCTGCGCATGGCCGGGGCCGTGCTGGCCGCCTTCGTCGGCACGATGGTCTTCTTCGCCTTCCTGCGGCGGGTGGCGCTCAAGTCCTCGCTCATCGTCCCCATCGTCGGCATCATGCTGGGGGCGGTCGTCGGCGCGATCACCACCTACCTCGCGCTCGTCACGAACTCGCTGCAGATCATCGGCGTGTGGTTCGCCGGCAGCTTCACGTCGGTCATGCGCGGCCAGTACGAGATGCTGTGGATCGTCGCGCTCATCGGGGTGATCGTGTTCCTCGTCGCCGATCGGCTGACCATCGCGGGACTGGGGGAGGAGATCGCGACGAACGTCGGGGTGAACTACAACCGGATGATCCTGCTCGGCACCGTGCTGATCGCCGTCACCACCGGCGTCGTGACGGTCGTCGTCGGCAACCTGCCCTTCCTCGGACTGATCGTGCCGAACATCGTGTCGATGGTGCGCGGCGACGACCTGCGCAGCAACCTGCCCTGGGTCTGCCTGCTGGGCATCGCGATCGTCACCGTGTGCGACATCATCGGCCGCACGATCATCATGCCCTTCGAGGTGCCCGTGTCGCTGATCCTCGGGGTCGTCGGGGCGGTCGTGTTCGTGCTCCTCCTGCTGAGGCAGCGTCGTCGTGGCTGAGCGGACGGCGACGGAGTCCCGGCCGGACGCGACGACCCGGTCGGCCGGTTCCTTCACGACGCCGCGCGCCCGTCGCCGCTACGTCGTGGTGCTGGTCGTGCTCGCCGTGATCGCCGCCGGATCCGCGTTCGGGCTCCTGGCGTGGGACAACCCGATGCCCGTCGGCACGCCGGGGTTCTGGCGCATCGCCCAGCACCGCGCGACCGCCGTGGTCGTGATGGCCGTCGTCGCCGTGGCCCAGGCCGTGGCGACCGTGAGCTTCCAGACCGTCACGAACAACCGCATCATCACGCCGTCGATCATGGGCTTCGAGTCGCTCTACCGCGTGGTGCAGACCACCACCGTGTACCTGTTCGGCGTCGCGGGGCTGGTCGCCGTCCAGGGGGCGGGACAGTTCGCCCTCCAGGTCGTGATCATGGTGGGCCTCGCCGTGGTCCTCTACGGGTGGTTGCTCTCGGGGCGCTACGGCAATCTCCAGATCATGCTGCTCGTGGGCATCGTGATCGGCGGAGGGCTGGGCGCGATCGCCACGTTCATGCAGCGGTTGCTGACGCCGAGCGAGTTCGACGTGCTCGCGGCCCGCCTGTTCGGCAACGTGTCGAACGCCGACCCGGCGTACCTCCCCCTCGCGATCCCGCTGGTCGCCGGAGCCTCGCTGCTGCTGTGGTCGCGGTCGCGTCGGCTCAACGTGCTCGCGCTCGGTCCCGACGCGGCCCGTTCCCTCGGGATCGATCACCGACGCGAGCAGTTCCTCGTGCTGACGCTGGTCGCGGTGCTCATGGCGACCTCGACCGCCCTGGTCGGTCCGATGACGTTCCTCGGGTTCCTCGTCGCGACGCTCGCCTACCAGTTCGCCGACTCGCACGACCATCGGCTGATCTTCCCGGTCGCGGTGCTCACCGCGTTCTCGATCCTCGCCGGGGCGTACTTCGTGATGAAGAACGTGTTCTACGCGCAGGGCATGGTGTCGATCCTGATCGAGATCGTCGGCGGCACCGTGTTCCTCCTCGTCATCCTCCGAAAGGGCAGACTGTGATCGCACTCGACGGCGTGCGCCGTGACTACAGCAGCGAGGTCGCGATCGGACCCGTCGACCTCCGCATCCCCGCGGGCGGCATCACCGCCCTCATCGGACCCAACGGCGCGGGCAAGTCCACGCTGCTGACGATGATCGGCCGGCTCAACGGCATGGACGCCGGCGCCATCGAGATCGCCGGACTGGATGTGGCGTCCACGAAGTCGAAGGACCTGGCGAAGGTGGTGTCGATCCTGCGGCAGGAGAACCACTTCGTCACGCGCCTCACCGTCCGCCAGCTCGTCGGGTTCGGGCGCTTCCCGCACTCCCAGGGGCGCCTGAACCGGCACGACGAGGAGGTCATCAGCCAGGCGATCGACTTCCTCGACCTCGGCGCGCTGGAGGGGCGATACCTCGACGAGCTCTCCGGAGGGCAGCGACAGCGGGCCTACGTGGCGATGGTGCTCGCGCAGGACACGGAGGTCGTGCTGCTCGATGAACCCCTCAACAACCTCGACATGCGGCACGCGGTGCAGATGATGAAGCACCTGCGGCGGGCGGCCGAGGAGCTGGGGCGCACGATCGTCATCGTGCTGCACGACATCAACTTCGCCGGTCACTACGCCGACCACATCTGCGCCATGAAGGACGGACGGGTGGTGGAGTTCGGCCCGCCCGCGCAGATCATGACCGACGACGTGCTGACCCGCGTGTTCGACACCGAGGTGCGGGTGGTCGAGGGACCCTCCGGTCCCCTCGCGGTGTACTACTAGAGCTCGATGCCGTGGTCTTCGTCGTTCACGCCGGCGTTGTGGCCGCGGCGCGACTCGTAGCCCAGGAACCACCCGAGCCAGACGATCGCGGCGAGCAGCACCCCGAGCCACACGTTCTGGAAGATGAGACCGACGACCACGCCGACGATCAGCAGGCCGAGGGTGACGGTGATCCGGAGCGCGGCGCGGGACATGGCCTCAGCATACGTCCCGGCGCCCCGTGGGCGTGCGGCCGTATCGCGGCTCAGCGGCGACGGTGGTCCTCGGGGGCGAGCCGGGGTCCGCGTCGCGGTTCGACCAGGCCGCTCGCGAAGATGAGCCGGATCACGCGCTGGCGGTGGCCGGACCACGGCTCCAGCAGCTCGATCATCCCCGCGTCGTCCGTGCGATGACCCGCGAGGGCGTGGCCGACCTCGTGCGCGAGATGGTAGTCGCCCACGCTGACCGCATCCGGGTCGCCCAGCGCGCGGATCCTCGTCTCGGCCGCGGTCCACACGCCCACGCCGGGCAGGCTCGTGAGCACGCGGTCGCGGTCCGCTCCTGTCTCCGCCGCCTGCACGGCCCGCGCGATGCGGTCGCCGCGTTCGGCGGCGCGCACGATCGTCTTGGACTGCGGGGGTTCGACGCCCGCGCGGTGCCACGCCCACGACGGGATGCGCCGCCACTGCTCGGCGGTCGGCGCGACGGCCATCGGGCGCGGGGTGGGGCCGGGTGCGCGGTCGCCGTAGCGCGAGACCAGGTAGCGCCACGCGCCGAACGCCTGCATCGAGGTGACCTTCTGCTCCAGGATCGCGCAGGCGAGCGCGTCGAACACCTCGTCGGTGCGGGCGAGCCGGATGCCGGGGTTGCGCCGGGCGGCTTCGGCGACGAGGGGGTGGTGCGACGGGTCGAACCCGGTGGGGTCGTCGGTCGCGCCGCAGAGCGCGGGGACGAGGGACAGGGCGTGGTCGGCGCCCGGACCCCATGCGGTCGCCGTCACGGCGTTCCCCGCCAGGCGCAGCGCGAGCGTGGACGGGCCCTGCGGAGTGCGCACCGCGCGCCAGATGACGTGACCGTCGAACACGGTGGTCGGGTCGGTGCCACCGCGGCGCAGCATCCCCACCGTGCGACGGAGGTCGAGGGGATGCGGCGGACGGTAGGTGGTCTCCCGCCGCAGGTCCGCCGGCACGGCCGCAGGGGGCGCTGACGGAGCGGTGAGGGTCATGCGCCCACCCTACGCGGCGCTCCTGACATCGGCTCCCGGCGTGCGCCGCGGCCCGCGGGGGCCGTGCTCGGCACGATGGCCGAGCCGCGCGGGCGTGCTCTCAGAAGCGGTCGGGCGAGGGGGTGCCGTGGCCGTAGCGGATGACGACGTCGGCATGGCGGTCGAACCGGTAGCCGATGCCGCGGACCGTCCGGACGATGTCCTCGTAGCGGCCGAGCTTGGCCCGCAGCCGGCGCACGTGCACGTCGATCGTGCGCTCGCCGGGGGCCTCGTCGTCCTGCGCCTGCCACAGGGCGGAGACCAGCTCGCTGCGCTCGATCGTGCGGCCCTCGCGGAGCACGAGGTACTGCAGCAGCTCGAACTCCTTGTACGTGAAGGCGGCCGACTCGCCGTCGATCAGGACGCGCTTGCGGGAGATGTCGACGGTGACCCCGGTCTCCTCCGGCACCGTCTCCTCTTCGGCTGCGGCCTTGGTCCTGGCGATCGCGCCGGGCTCCTGGAGGGCGAGCCGGACGACGTCCAGGTCGCGGCCACCCGAGCCGTGCGGGGCGAGGGCGACGGTCGCGTGCGTCTCGGCGCCGGGTGCGAGCTCGGCGAGGGTGCGGCGGAGGGCGTCGACGAGGAGCGGGAGGCTGACGCCGGCTTCCGCTGCCTTGATCTCGTCGAGGCCGACGTAGAGGGCGAAGCCGCGCGGAGAGCGGACGGCGGGGAGGTCGGCACCGGCGGTGGCGGCGGAGTCGCTGCCGGGGTGGACGGTGCGGACGGGGGCGGTGGTGGCGGGACGCTCGAGAAGGGCGGAGTTCGACATGATGATGGAGTCCTCAAGACGTGAGCCCGAAGCGACGGGGGCTCGGATGCGTTGCATGAATGACCGGCGGAGCCGGGAAGCGAGCAAGGGTGGATGCTCGAGACGCTGCTCCCGCAGATGGCGAGGAGTCAGGTCAGGCGGGGTGGCTGTTCGTTCAGCGACACATTCGGCAACACATGCCAACGCGACCGGGCATCATCATCCCGGCAGTCCCGTTCGCCTCCTGGGCGGACAAAGGGCGTGCGTTGGTGGTCATGGGGGGATTATGTCCGATCGTGACGACGCATGTCAAAACGCCCGGGCGTGGCGGAGGGGCGTAACGTGGCACGGATGACGATCTCGCACACCGTCGGCGGCTTCATCCTGACCGACGAGAAGGACGCATCGCGGTATACGCTCACGCGCGACGGGAAGCTGGTCAGCGTGCTGGACTATCGCGACGACGGCCACACGATCGCCCTGACCCGCGCCTTCACCGTGCCGACTTTCCGCGGCCATGGCTACGCGGGAATCGTGGTCGACGGGGCGGTCGCCGACATCGAGGAGCGGGGCGACCGCACGGTCGACGCGGTCTGCTGGTACGTGGCGGAGTGGTTCGCCGCGCACCCCGAGCGAGCCGGAGTCCTCCGCCGCCGCTGAGGCGCGAGTATGACGCCGTGTTACGTGCACGGTCGTGCTTCCTCCGGCCGGCTCGGCTGCCCGCGGCGGGCCTCAGACCGAATGTCGGAGGTCGTTCGTACGGTGTGAGTATGCGGATCCTGCACACCTCGGACTGGCACATCGGCCGGACCTTCCACGGCAACTCCACGCTGGAGGCGCTCGCCGAGGTGCTCGCCGCCCTGACCGTCCAGGTCGAGCAGGAGGGGGTCGACGTCGTGGTCGTCGCGGGCGACGTCTTCGATTCGGCGACGCCGTCCGCCGCGGCGTACACGCTCCTCGGCGACGCGCTGGTGGCGCTGCACGCCACGGGCGCGCGGGTCATCGTGACCAGCGGCAACCACGACTCGGCGGCGCGACTCGGCTTCCAGTCGCGGCTGCTGCGCGACGGCATCCATGTGCTGACCGATCCGCTCGCGATCGGGCGGCCCGTCACGATCGCCGACGACCACGGCCCCGTGCACTTCTTCGGCATCCCGTACCTCGAGCCCGCCATCGTGCGGCAGCACTGGCCGGAGGGTGACGCCGACGGGCGGCAGCTGCGCACGCAGGCACAGACCATGGCCCATGCGATGCATCTCGTCCGCGCGGGGATGCAGGAGCACGACGGGCGCTCCGTCGCGATCGCCCACTGCTTCGCCGCGGGTGTCGAGCCCACCGAGGGCCTGGAGCGCGAGGTGCGCCAGGGCGGCCTCGATGTCGTGCCGCTGAGCGTGTTCGACGGTCCCGACTATGTGGCGCTCGGCCACATCCACGGGCGGCAGCAGGTGAGCGAGCGCGTGCGGTACGCCGGAGCGCCCCTGCACTACAGCTTCGGCGAGCAGCACAAGCCCCGAGGGTCCTGGCTCGTGGACCTCGACGCCGACGGGCTCGCCCGGGTCGAGTGGCGGGAGCTGCCGGTGCCGCGGCGTCTCGTCACGCTCACCGGCAGCTTCGCGGAGATCCTGTCCACGGAGAACATCACCGCCCATGCCGACGACTGGGTGTGCGCGGTGTACACCGATGCCGTGCCGCAGTCCGAGCCCATGCGACGACTGCGCGAGGCGTACCCGCACTGCGCCATGGTGCAGCACCAGCCGATCGCCACGGGTGAGACGGAGGAGCACTCGTACGCACAGCGCCTGCGCTCCGCGGTCACCGACGCCGACCGGATCGGGGCCTTCCTCGAGCACGTTCGCGCCGGGCAGGGCGTGACAGAGGTCGAGCGCGAGCTGATCCGCGAGGTCCTCGACGACCGCGTCCGAGCGGAGGCTCTCGTCTAGATGCGTCTGCACCGCCTGGAGGTCGAGGGATTCGGACCCTTCCGCGCACGCCAGATCGTCGACTTCGACGCGTTCGCCGACGACGGCATCTTCCTGATCGCCGGTCGCACGGGCGCCGGGAAGTCGAGCATCCTCGACGCCGTGTGCTTCGGCTTGTACGGCGGGGTGCCCCGGTACGAGGGTGGCGAGAAGCGGTTGCGCAGCGACCACTGCGAGCCCGAAGACCCGTCGGAAGTGGTGGTCGAGTTCAGCACGCCGTCCGGCCGCTACCGCGTGACCCGGTCGCCGGAGTACCTCCGCCCCGCGCGCCGCGGTGGGGGCATGACGAAGCAGGCCGCAGCCGTCTCGCTCGAGGAGTCGACCGCATCGGGGTGGGTCGGCCGAGCGGCGCGCGCCGTCGATGTGGCACAGGAGCTCGATGAGATCCTCCAGCTGAGCAGGGAGCAGTTCCTGCAGGTGATCCTGCTCGCGCAGAACCGGTTCTCGGAGTTCCTGCTGGCCGGAAGCCGGGACCGGCAGTCGCTGTTGCGGCGGCTGTTCGGCACCGAGCGCTTCGAAGACGTGCAGGCGCGCTTCGACGAGCGGCGGCGACAGGCCGAGCAGGCGCTGGGTTCGCGGCTGGCGACGGTCGTTGCGCGACTCGAGGAGGCCGAGCGCCTGGTGACGGACGCGGGCCTGGGCGGGGAGAACGGCGGCGGTGAGGACATCGGCGGCGAAACGACGGAGACCGCGACGACGCCCACTGTGCAGGATCGGCTCGACGCGCTCGGGCGCGCACTCGCTCGCGCCGAGTACCGCTCCGAGCGTCGGGCCTCGGAGCGTGCCGACGCCGAGCGGCGGTCGGCGGAGGCGGACGCGAGAAGGACAGCGGTGAG
>NZ_SSDQ01000084.1:0-23580 GCF_004794315.1 Microbacterium sp. PF5
TCGTCATCGAAGGCCTCGTCATCGAAGGCCTCGTCATCGAAGGCCTCGTCATCGAAGGCTGCGGCATCGAAGGCTGCGGCATCGAAGGCTGCGGCGGCGAAGACCTCCGCATCGGCGAAGAGCGTCAGCGCAACGGCGGCACCGGCCAAGGCGGCCGCAGAAAATGCCGCCGCGTCGCTCGAGGTCGTGGTGGAGCCGACGCCCAAGGGCAGCGTTGATGCTTCAGCCGTGTCGCCCGCAGCGCGCAGCGCCGATGCGGCGCGACTCGCGGCGGCGAGGAACACGGCAGCGCGCACACCCGCGCGACCCCGACAGGCCGGCGCCTCCCGGGCGGCGGCGGTGAAGAACGCGGCGGCCACGCCGACGTCCCCACGGGCGGCGACGTCCACAGCGACCGCTGCGAAGACGGCGGCGGCGAAGGCGGCGGCGGCCAAGTCGGCAGCGGCGAAGAGCACGGCGCGCTCCGCGTCGGCGAAGACAGCGGCGGCCAAGACGGCTGCCGCGAAGGCCGCAGCCGAGAAGGCCGCAGCGGAGAAAGCCGCGGTCGAGAAGGCCGCAGCTGAGAAGGCGGCAGCCGAGAAGGCCGCAGCCGAGCAGGCGACGCACGAGGGGACCGGCGAGGAGGCGGCGGCCGACGGGGCTGCCGCGCTCGAGACCGTCACGGAGACGCCCGCCGTGGACGGTGAGGGCGTCGCGATTGCGTCCGCCACCGTGGTGGCGGACGACACGGTAGCTCCGATGTCCGCCGGCTCTGTGGGTGAAGCGGCGTCCGATGATCCGGGCGCGGACACCATCGTCGCAGAGCTCGAGCCGACCGCCGAGAGCACAGCCGTTCCCGTGCCCGCCGATGCGGTGGAGCCCGTGCCGAACCCCACAGCCGACGCGCTGACGGACGACTCAGTCGTCGTCGTCGATCCGGAGACCTCGCAGGAGCCGCCGCTGCGTGCCGAGGGTTCCCGTGAGGACCAGCCGAGCACCGAGGCGATCCGCATCCGCGGCCTGGTGAAGCAGTTCGGCGACAACCGCGCCGTCGACGGCATCGACCTGTCGGTGCCCGCCGCCTCGTTCTACGGGATCGTCGGACCGAACGGTGCGGGCAAGACCACCACGCTCTCGATCGTCGCGGGGCTGCTGCGCGCCGACGAGGGGAGCGTCGTGATCTGCGGCATCGACCAGGCCGTCGACCCTCTCGCCGCCAAGCGCGTCATGGGAGTGCTTCCCGATCGCCTTCGCACCTTCGACCGCCTGACCGGCCGACAACTCCTCTACTACTACGGACTGCTTCGCGGGCTGGCGGCTGACGTCATCGAGAAGCGCGCCGCGGATCTGGCTCGCGCCTTCGATCTCGGAGACGCGCTCAACCGCGTGGTGTCGGACTACTCCGCGGGTATGACGAAGAAGATCATGCTCGCCGGTGCGATGATCCACTCGCCCCGCGTGCTGGTGCTCGACGAGCCCTTCGAGTCGGTCGACCCCGTGTCATCCGCCGTCATCCTCGACATCCTCCGCGCCTACGTCGCCCACGGGGGCACCGTGATCCTGTCGAGCCACGGCATGGACCTGGTCGAGCGGGTGTGCTCGCGTGTGGCGATCATCGTCAACGGCGAGGTGCTCGCGGAGGGGACGATCGACGAGGTCCGCGCGGGGCAGACCCTCGAATCGCGCTTCGTCGAGCTCGCGGGCTCCAGCGGCGAGGTGGAGGGGCTGGAATGGCTGCACACGTTCTCCGACTGAGGTTCGCGCTCCTCCTCGGCGCACTCCGCGGTGAACGCCGGATCCGCACGCTGCTGTCCTTCGGGGCCGTCGTCGCCGTGACGGTCGTGGTCTGCGTCGCGGTGTTCAGCCTGACCGACGCCTCCGTGCCGGTCGCCAGCGCGGTCACCGTGCTCGGCGGTGCGGCGGTGCTGCTCGGCTTCCTCGTGGGGCCGCTGCTGGTCGGGGCGGTGGACCAGCTCGACCCCCGTCGGTTCGCGGTGTTCGGCGTCGACGAGCGCCGACTGCCCTGGGTGCTCATGCTCGCCTCGCTGGTGAGCGTGCCGAGCCTCGCCCTTCTCGCCGTCTATGCCAGCGTGTGCATCGTCGCGATCGAGGCGGGCGCGCCGTGGCCACTCGCGGTGATCATGTCTCTGCTCGGCCTGTTCATCACGGCCCTGATCGCCCGGATCGGCATGGCGCTGAACGCGATGCTGCTCCCGGAGCGTCGATCGAGGGAGCTCACCGCCCTGTTCGCGCTCGCCCTGATCGTGATCGCATTTCCCGTCGCCGTGTTCCTTGGTTCGTTGCGATGGGACGGTGACGTGCCCGCGTCGATTGCGACGCTCACGTCGGTGATCGGTGTCACTCCGTTCGCTGCGGCTCCGGCCTCTGCGTTCGCCGCGGCGGCAGGAGAGACCGGGACGGCGTGGGCGAGCGGTGCCGTCGCTGTGGTCACGGCCATCGCCCTCGCCCTCGTCTGGGCGTGGTTCGTCCGTCGTCTGCTGACGACCACCGAGCGGCCCGTCACGGCACGGGAGCGCACGGGCCTCGGCTGGTTCGGCCTGCTGCCGTCCAACGCTTTCGGAGCGATCGCGTCGCGCAGCCTCGTGTACTGGCTGCGGGACCGTCGCTACATCATGAACGTGATCGTCGTGCCCGTCGCCGGGGTGCTGACGGTGCTGCCGCTCATCGTCGCCGGTGTCCCGATCGAGATCGCGGCCCTCATCCCGGTTCCGGTGATGGCGCTGTTCTTCGGCTGGCTGCCCCACAACGACATCGCCTACGACTCGACCGCGCTGTGGACGCACGTGGCGAGCGGGGTACGCGGCCTTCCCGACCGCCTCGGACGGCTCGTCCCGGTGCTCCTCGTGGCCGTCCCGGTGCTCGCGATCGCGGTGCCGCTGTCGTTGCTGCTCGTGGGGAGCTGGACCCTCCTCCTTCCGCTGGTGGGTCTCGCGGTCAGTCTTCTGCTGTGCGCCCTCGGCATCTCGAGCGTGGTGTCGGTGGTCGCACCGTACGCGGTGTCGCGACCCGGGGACAGCCCCTTCCAGCAGCCGCAGCGGCCGACGTCCCACGGTGCCTACGGCCCCGCCGCGGCGTTCCTCGGATCCATCGTCCTGAGCGTGCCGACGATCTGGCTCTTCGCCGCCACGATCGTCTCCGGTTCGGCGTTCGCGCCCGCGGCGTTCTGGGTGGGGCTGTTCACCGGCGCGATCGTGCTCGTCGCCGGGGCTGTGCTCGGCGGGCGCATCTTCGAGCACAGCGGAGAGCGGCTCATGGAGTTCGTCGAGACCGCGTGACGGCCGCCCACCGGCCCCACGACGCGGCTAGAATCGCGGAATGAGTACTCCGCTGGACAGCCCCGATCAGGGCGGCGTGGCAACGCTTGATCGCGAACTGGAAGAGCTCCTCCGGGAGGAGAACCTCGAACCGGGCGACCACGAGCGCTTCTCGCACTACGTGAAGAAGGACAAGATCCTCGAGTCCGCGATCACCGGGAAGCCGGTGCGCGCTCTCTGCGGCAAGAAGTGGACGCCGGGCCGCGATCCGGAGAAGTTCCCGATCTGCCCGACGTGCAAGGAGATCTACGAGTCGATGGTCGGCTGACCTCAGTCGGCCTCGAGGTAGACGGTCGGGATCGCCGGGTCGGACTTGCTGAGCGCCAGGGCGCGCACCGGCAGCTCCTCGCGCACGCGAAGGTGATGTGCGCGGGCGGCCGCCGTCCCGGCGACACCCTCGTGCGCGGTGTCGATGTCGCCGTCCTCGACGAGAGTGACCTGGAGCGGCCGGCCGTCCGCGTGCTCAGCGGGCGTGTCGAGCTCTTCGAACCCGTCCGAGACGACGACGGTCTCCGCCGTCGCGACGCCGTCGGACAGCGTCCGGAACGCTGCCTTCCGCCCCCCGAACGACGCCTTGTCGGCGGAGGCCTTGGCCACCCCGATCCAGGCTCCGTCGGCATCCTGCCGCGCGACCAGCTTGTACACCATGCTCGCAGTGGGGTAGCCGGACCCGGTCACGACCGAGGTGCCGACGCCGTACGCGTCGACGGGTGACGCGGCGAGAGCGGCGATCGCGTACTCGTCGAGGTCGCTGGTGACGGTGATGCGCGTTCCCGTCGCTCCCAGCTCGTCCAGCTGTGCGCGGACCTCGGCGGCCACGATCGGCAGGTCACCGGAGTCGATCCGGACGCCGCCCAGCTCGGTTCCTGCCACGCGGATCGCCGTCTCGACGCCGCTGCGGATGTCGTACGTGTCGACCAGCAGGGTGGTGTCGACGCCCATGCTCGCGACCTGGGCGCGGAAGGCGTCCTCCTCGGAATCGTGCAGCAGCGTCCAGGAGTGCGCCGCCGTGCCCATCGTGGGGATGCCCCACGTGCGGCCGGCTTCCAGGTTGCTCGTGGCGGTGAAACCCGCGATGTAGGCGGCGCGGGCCGCGGCGACGGCGGAGCGCTCGGCCGCACGGCGAGATCCCATCTCGGCCAGCGGTCGCTCACCGGCCGCGATGCTCATGCGCGCCGCGGCCGTCGCGACCGCGGAGTCGTGGTTGAGCACGCTCAGCGCGAGGGTCTCCAGGACGACGGCATCCGCGAAAGATCCCTCCACCGTGAGGATGGGGGAGCCGGGGAAGTAGAGCTCGCCCTCGCGGTACCCGCGGACCGAGCCCGTGAAGCGGTAACGCTCGAGGTGGGAGAGCGTCTCGGTGTCGACGACCTGCTCGTCGCGCAGGAAGCGCAGCTCGTCGTCGCCGAACCGGAAGTCGCGGAGGAGGCTCAGCAGGCGCCCGGTGCCCGCGACGACGCCGAAGCGTCGGCCGCCGGACAGCCGACGCGAGAACAGCTCGAACACGCTCGGACGGAACGCGGTGCCGTCCCGGAGCGAGGCGGCGAGCATCGTGAGCTCGTAACGGTCGGTGAGCAGCGCCGTCGACGTGGTCATCCGCCCAGCATAGTGAGCCGCGATACGCGGGCCCTGCCGCGCGCGGGTAGGCTGGGGAGTCATGAATGACGCGCCGATCGGGATCTTCGACTCCGGTGTCGGCGGGCTCACGGTGGCCAGGGCCATCCGCGCCCAGCTGCCCAGAGAATCCTTCGTCTACATCGGCGACACCGCGCACTCGCCCTACGGCCCGAAGCCGATCGCCGACGTGCGCCGCTACGCTCTCGAGGTGCTCGATACCCTGGTCGACCAGGGCGTGAAGATGCTCGTGATCGCCTGCAACACGGCCTCGGCGGCGATGCTGCGCGATGCGCGCGAGCGCTACGACGTCCCGGTGGTGGAGGTCATCGGCCCCGCGGTGCGCCGAGCCGTCTCGACCACGCGCAACGGCCGGGTCGGCGTGATCGGCACGGTCGGCACGATCGGCTCCCGCGCGTACCAGGACATGCTCGAGGTGAACGAGCGCCTGCAGGTCTTCACGGCCGCCTGTCCGCGGTTCGTCGAGTTCGTCGAGGCCGGGGTCACCGGAACCCCGGAGGTGCTCGCCGTCGCGGAGGAGTACCTCGCGCCGCTGCGAGAGGCCGACGTGGACACGCTCGTCCTCGGCTGCACGCACTACCCGTTCCTCCGGGGTGCCATCAGCTACGTGATGGGCGAAGGCGTGACCCTCGTGTCGAGCGATGACGAGACGGCCGGCGACGTCTACCGTCAGCTCGTGCGCGGCGATCTGCTGGCCCCTGCGGATGCCACCGCCACCTACGTCTACGAGGCGACGGGCGACTCGGCCGACGATTTCACCGCGCTCGCCAACCGGCTGATGGGCCGCGAGGTGCGCGACGTGCAGCTCGTCCACACCGGCGTCATCACCCTCCCCGACCCCGCGCTCGACGCGCGCTGATCCGCTCGCCCGTCCCGAACCGAGAGAAGCCCATGACCGACATCGTCCGTGCCGACGGCCGTTCCGCCTCGCAGCTGCGCGAGATCACCATCGAGCGCGGCTGGAGCGCGCAGGCCGAGGGATCGGCCCTGATCAGCTTCGGGGGCACCAAGGTGCTGTGCACCGCCTCGTTCACGAACGGCGTGCCGCGCTGGCTCACCGGCAAGGGCAAGGGCTGGGTGACGGCCGAGTACGCGATGCTCCCGCGCGCGACCAACAGCCGCAACGACCGCGAGAGCGTGAAGGGTCGCATCGGCGGTCGCACGCACGAGATCTCGCGGCTCATCGGCCGTGCCCTGCGCGCCGTGGTCGACACCAAGGCGCTCGGCGAGAACACGATCGTGATCGACTGCGACGTGCTGCAGGCCGACGGCGGCACCCGCACGGCGGCCATCACGGGCGCCTACGTCGCCCTTGCCGACGCCATCGAGTGGGGCCGCGAGAAGAAGTTCATCGGGCGCAACTCGACGCCGCTGCTCGACTCGGTCGCGGCGGTGTCGGTCGGGATCGTCGACGGCGAGCCCCTGCTCGACCTCGCGTACGTCGAGGACGTGCGCGCCGAGACCGACATGAACGTGGTCGTGACCGGTCGCGGCCTGTTCGTCGAGGTGCAGGGCACCGCCGAGGGGGCGCCATTCGACAAGCGCGAGCTCGACGCGCTCCTGGAGCTGGGACTCGCGGGCTGCGAAGACCTGAAGGCGCGGCAGCTCGCGGCGCTGGCGGGGGAGTGACCGTGCGCGTCGTCCTGGCGACCCACAACCCGCACAAGGTCGAGGAGTTCCAGCAGATCGTCGCCCAGGCCAGGCCCGACCTGGAGGTGGTCGGCTACGACGGTCCCGAGCCCGTGGAGGACGGCGTGACCTTCGCGGAGAACGCGCTGCTCAAGGCCAGGGCGGCAGCCGCGCACACCGGGCTTCCGGCGCTCGCCGACGACTCGGGCATCTGCGTGGACGTGCTCGGCGGATCACCCGGTGTGTTCTCCGCGTACTGGGCCGGACAGAAGAAGGACGCGGTGGCGAACCGGGAGCTGCTGCTCGACCAGCTCCGCGACATCGCCGACCCGCACCGAGCCGCACACTTCACGTCGACGATCGCGCTCGTGGTCCCGGGTGGAGCCGAGCACGTGGTCGAGGGGATCTGGCCGGGGCGGCTCGCGCACGCGGCGTCCGGCGACGGCGGCTTCGGCTACGACCCCGTGTTCGTCCCGGACGGCCAGGACGCGGGAGCCGAGCGCACGGTCGGGGAGTTCACCGCCGAGGAGAAGCAGGCGCAGTCGCACCGCGCCCGCGCCTTCACCGCCCTGATGCCCCTGCTCGCGGGACTCTGACCTGGGCGGCCGCGGAGAAGTCCTGCTGACGGTGAGAATCGTTACCCTTCCCGACTAGCCAGGATCGGCCGTTCCGGGGCGATCCCCGGTCTAGCCTGGAGGCATGCACGATCACGCGCCCGCGCCCGGCGGTCTCCGCTCGGCGAGCAGCAGACGCCTGCTCGCCATCTCGTTGACGCTGACCGCCACGGTCATGATCGTGCAGGTGGTCGGCGCTCTGCTCACCGGATCGCTGGCGCTGCTCGCCGACGCGGCCCACATGTTCACCGACGCCTCCGCGCTCGTGATCGCGCTCATCGCGGCCACCGTCGCCGCCCGACCCGCGGACGACCGTCGGACGTTCGGATACCAGCGCGCCGAGGTGTTCGGCGCGCTGGTCAACGCGGTGATCCTGATCGCGCTGGCCACCGTGGTGGCCGTCCAGGGGGTCGAGCGCCTGCTGAATCCGAACACGGTGGAGGTCGCCGGCGGTCTCATGCTCGTCGTCGCGGTCGTCGGCCTGGTGGCCAACGCCGTGTCGATGTGGCTGCTCAGCCGAGCCCAGAAGACCAGCATCAACGTGCGCGGGGCCTACCTGGAGGTGATGGGAGACCTGCTGGGCTCGCTGGCCGTCATCGTCGCGGCCGCCGTGATCCTGCTCACGGGCTGGATGCCGGCCGACGCCATCGCCTCGTTGTTCATCGCGGCCATGATCATCCCGCGGGCGATCTCGCTGTTGCGCGAGGTCTTCTCGGTGCTGTCCGAATCGGCTCCGAAGGGCACGGCCGTCAGCGAGATCCGCACACACCTGCTCGGCTATGCAGGGGTGGTCGGCGTGCACGACGTGCACGTGTGGCAGCTCACGCGCGGAGCCCCGGTGTTCACCGCCCACGTGAGTGTGGAGCCCGCGCTCCTGGCGGACGGGCGCTCCGCCGCTCTCCTCGCCGAGATGCAGTCGTGCCTCGCCGACCACTTCGACGTGGCGCACTCCACCTTCCAGATCGAGCCAGCCGAGCAGTCGGACTGCGAGCCGCACCACGCGTGACGCGGCGGGCGGCGCTCACTCCTCGACGGTGATCTCGTCGGGGGTCTTGTCCGGCCGGAGGCCCCGCCACCGCGCGTGACGCAGGATGCCGTCCGGTGTCCAGTTGCCGAACTCGACCTCGCCCACGAGCTGCGGTCGCACCCACAGCGCGTCCGAGGCGTCGGGCCTCGGCACGCCGTCGAGCGGCGGAGCGGACACCCGCAGCGGCTCGAGGCGCGCCATCAGCTCGCGGAGCATCCGGTCGCTGAACCCCGTGCCGACCCGTCCCACGTAGCGCAGTTCTCCCTCGTCGGGCACGGCCAGCAGCAGGGACCCGAGCGTGCCGTCGCGTTCGCCCTTGCCCGGACGGATGCCCACGATCACGGCCTCCTGCATGCGCGTGTTCTTCAGCTTGAGCCAGGACGGTGAGCGGACGCCGGGGCGGTAGCGGGACGCGGGGTCCTTGACCACGACGCCCTCGAGACCGAACTCGTCGCTCGCGCCGAGGGCCGCGTCCACGTCGTCGAACACCGGCGGCACCTGGACCGGCGCCTCGAGGTCGGCGACCAGGTCTTCCAGCAGCGTGCGGCGTTCGCGCAGCGGCATGCCCGTGAGGTCGTGCCCGTCGAGCCGGAGCAGGTCGAACAGCATGTAGACGACGGGCGTGCGCACCACCTCGCGCTCGATCTCGCGCGGGCGGGTCAGGTGCATCCGGTTCTGCAACAGGGAGAAGCTCGGCCGTGCGTGGGCGTCGAACGCGACGATCTCCCCGTCGACGATCGCCTCGTCGACCGGGAGGAACGGCGCCCCATCGGCCGTGAGCTCGGGGTATCGCGCGGTGATGTCGGTGCCGCGCCGGGCGTGGAGCAGCATGCGACCGTCGCGCCAGGTGCCGATCGCGCGGATCCCGTCCCACTTCACCTCGACCCACGACGGGGAGCTGAGGCCCCGAGCGAGCGCCGGCGTGCCGGTCTCGGCGAGCATCGGGTCGAGCGAGGGCAGTGTGGTGCCCGCGGTGGGCGCGGCGGCGGTGGCCAGCGGGCGCCGCTTGCGGGCGGGGGACTCGGCCGGCCGGGATGTGGCGGCGACCGCGGACTCGCGCGCGGGAGGCGCCGCGACCGGAGCGGCGGTGTGGGGGGACGGGTGGAGCGATGCGAGCGGATCGATGCCCGAGGCGGCCCGTGCCAGCACCTCGTCGAGTTCGAGGTGCGCGAGCCCCGGATCGTCGAGCTCGTCCCACGTGCGCGGCGCCGCGACCCACGGCCGCTCGCGCCCCCGCAGCGAGTACGGGGAGATCGTGGTCTTCTTGGCGTTGTTCTGGCTCCAGTCGAGGAACACGCGCCCGCCGCGGACGGCCTTCGACATCACGCTGGTGGCGAGGTCGGGGTGCTCGTTCTCGATGATGCGGGCGAGCTCCTTCACGACCGCGGAGACCTCGGCGCTTGTCTGTTCCCCTGGCAGGGCGGCGTAGAGGTGGATGCCCTTGCTGCCGCTGGTCACCGGGAGCGGATCGAGCCCCATGCCCTGCAGGAGCACCCGGGCCAGGCGGGCGACCTCGGCGCACTCGGGCAGTCCGACGCCCGGACCGGGATCGAGGTCGAGCACCAGGCGGTCGGGGCGTCCGGGCAGACCGTCCGCCGTGAACCGCCACTGCGGCACGTGCAGCTCGATCGCGGCCACCTGGGCGAGCCACACCAGCGTCGGCACGTCGTCGACCAGCGGATACTCCTTCGGTCCGTCGGAGTGCTGGATGGCCTGGCGGGCGATCCACTCCGGGGCGCCGGGTTCGAGCTGCTTCGTGAAGAACGCGTCGGCCGGGGCCTCTGCGGTCCCCACCCCCTCTACCCAGCGCTTCCGGGTGACGGGGCGACCGTGCAGGAGCGGCAGCAGCTGCGGCGCGATCGCGGTGTAGTAGGCGATGATCTCGCCCTTGGTGGTGCCGGTGGCGGGGTACACGATCTTGTCGAGGTTCGTGACGCGCAGCCGTCGGCCGTCGATCTGCACGACCTGCGCCTCTCCCACCATGGGCCCAGCGTAGTCAAGGGCTGGTCGTGACAGGTGGGGCTGGTGTCTACTGGTGGGATGAGGACCATCTGGAAGGGCGCGCTGACGTTCGGGCTCGTGAACGTCCCGGTCAAGGTGTACTCGGCGACGGAGGACCACGACGTGCCGCTGCATCAGGTGCACGACAAGGACGGCGGGCGCATCCGCTATCAGCGCACGTGCGAGGTGTGCGGCGAGACCGTCGCGTACTCCGACATCGACCGCGCCTACGTGGAGGACGGACAGACGGTCGTGCTCACCAAGGACGACCTCGCGGCCCTCCCGGCGGAGAAGAGCCGGGAGATCGACGTGGTCGAGTTCGTGCCGTCCGACCAGGTCGACCCGCTCACGCTCGACAAGCCCTACTACCTCGAGCCGGATTCGAAGTCGCCCAAGGCGTACGTGCTGCTGCGCAAGACGCTCGAGCAGACCGACCGCACGGCGATCGTGCGCTTCACCCTGCGGCAGAAGACGCGACTCGCGGCGCTGCGCGTGCGGGGCAAGGTGCTGGTGCTGCAGACGCTGCTCTGGTCGGACGAGGTGCGCGAGGCGGAGTTCCCCTCGCTCGACGAGGACGTGCGGATCTCGAAGAAGGAGCTCGAGCTGTCGTCCTCCCTGGTCGACAGCTACTCCGCCGACTTCGACCCCGAGGAGTTCGTCGACGAGTACCAGAAGGAGCTCCGGACCCTGATCGACGCGAAGATCGACGCGGGGGAGACCTTCGATGTCGCGGAGACCTTCGGAGACACCGAGAAGGCGGCGGACGGCGGCGAGGTGATCGACCTCATGGAGGCCCTGCGGGCGAGCGTGGCGCGGTCGAAGGAGAAGCGCGCGAAGAGCGCCGGCTGACCGTGCCGGACCCGGTGGACCGGGTCAGTGCTTGCCGTCGCCGTCCAGGTCGGGCGCGCGGTCGAACACTTCGGGATCGAGGGCGAGCTCCTCGGCCTCGCGGTGGTCGGTCACCACATCCTCGCCCGCCGCCGCGGCCTTCTTCGCCTTGTGACGCTCCGTGAGGTAGTGCCACAGCGTGACCGCGGCCGTGCCACCGACGGCGATCAGGAGGATCACGTCGATGTAGTCGACGACGAGGTCGCGCACCCAGGGGATGTACGCGATCAGGTAGCCGACCATCGTGAGTCCGAAGCCCCACAGCATCGCGCCGATGAGGTTGTAGAGGGTGTAGCGCCGCCACGGCATGTGGCCCACGCCGGCCGCGACCGGGGCGAAGGTGCGCACGATGGGGACGAAGCGGGCGAGGATCACGGTGATGCCGCCGAACCGCTCGAAGAAGGCGTTGGTGCGCTCGACGTTCTTCCTGCTGAAGAGGCCGGACTCCTTGCGTTCGAAGATGGCCGGACCGCCCTTGTGGCCGATGTAGTAGCCGACCTCGCCGCCGATGAATGCCGACAGCGCGATGAGGAGCGTGACGACCCAGATGTTCACGCCGAAGACGTTGCTGGTGTGGGTGAGCAGCCCGGCGATGATCAGGAGCGTGTCACCGGGGAGCAGGAAGCCGACCAGGAGCCCGGTCTCGGCGAACACGATGAAGCACACGACGAGCAGTGCCCAGGGCCCTGCCGCGGCGATGATCGTCTGCGGATCCAGCCAGGGGATGAGGGCGGTCGGTGCGTGCAGCATGCTTTCGAGCACGGAAGGGGTCCCGTCGGTCGTGAATTGTCGGCGGTAGTGCGATGAGGGATGCCACAGCACCCGTCGTGCGGAAGGTGGGACTTGAACCCACACGCCGTGAGGCACAGGAACCTAAATCCTGCGTGTCTGCCAATTCCACCACTCCCGCGCGGTGGGTTCAGTCTACTGACCCGGGCCGAGCTCCACTCTGGGGATCGGCCCGCAGTTTCCCGTCTCAGCGGCGCGGATCGCGCTCGAGTCCGACCACCGCGACGACGGCTCCCGCGACCAGGGCGCCGAGCCCGCCCATCGCCATGTCCCCGATCGTGTCCTCGTAGGTGACGAAGATCTCCGTCGTGATGAACGTGCGGCCCGCCCACTCGACCATCTCCCACAGCGCGCTGGCCGCGAGTCCGATGAGCGGGCAGACGACGAGCGGGAGACGCGGGCGGAACGCGGGGGAGCCCTGGGGAGGGACGATGCCGAGGCGCGCGAGCACCACGTAGCCGGTGGCGGCGATCACACCCGTGCAGAGGAAGTGCACCACGAGGTCCCAGCCCGGCAGCGAGCGGTACAGGTCGAACACGTTGCTCACGGCCGCGATCAGCACGATCGCTCCGACCGCGAGATCGGCTCCCCCGCGCAAGCCGAGCGCTCGGGGCAGCATGAGGGCCGGGAGCGCGAACGCCAGCACGCCCGCGTCGGTGGGGGTCGACCAGATCGCCGCGATGATCACGCTCAGCATGCCGACCGCCCGCACGCCGTCGGCCGCGTACTCGGCGACGGTGCGGGGCGGGCGGAGGAAGTCGTCTTTCATGCGCCCTCCCCGAGGGGACCCGGTGCCGGCGGAGCGAGGTCGACCAGGGCCTGAACCGGAAGGTGGTCCGACGGCCAGCCGCCGCCGTGCTGCCGCGGATCGATCCCCGCCCGGACCACGTGCACCTCCGCGGACGCGAGGATCGCATCGATGCGTCGGCCGACCCGGGGCGTCCGGTAGTGCGCGAACGTGCCCCACGCCGGCGTCGCCCTGGTGTCTGCCACACGCCAGGTGTCGCGCAGCACCCCGTCCGCGGTGAGCGCCCGCCACGGCGCCGAGCCCTCGGCCGCGTTGAGGTCTCCGGTGACGACGACCGGAGTCCCCGCTGCGACCGCCGCGGCGTGCACCTCTGCGGCCTGCCGCCTCCGGGCCCACGGCGAGAACGCGTCCAGGTGCGTGTTGAGGAGCGTGAACTCGACCCCGCAGCGCCGGTCGCGGAACCGCGCGCCCACAACGACCCGCGGCAGGACGCTCGTCCACGCGATCGAGCCCGGCACCTCGGGACGGTCGGACAGCGCGCGCTGCCATCCGTCGAGCAGCTCGAGCCGCTCCCTGTCGTAGAACACCGGGCATCCCTCGCCGCGGGGACCGGGACGCCGACCGTGGCCGATCGAGCCGTACGCGGGGCCGAGGGCCGCCCGGATCGCACGCGCCTGCGTGGGCAGGGCCTCCTGCACCGCGAGCACCGTCGGCTGCTCGGGGCGCAGCATCGCGGCGACGTGGTCCCGGCGGGTGGCCCAGCGGTCGGCCGCCCGCACCGCCAGCACACCGAGGTCGCGGCGCACGTTGACGCTCATGATCAGCAGCTCGGTGTCGCGCGGACGGCCGAGGAGCGGCGCGCTCACGACCGCCACCTCGCTGGAGCGGGGACGCCGAGCCGATGCAGCGTGCGGCGCAGGGCCAGCCGCGTCCACCGCACGGGCGGGAAGTCCTCCGGCCAGTGGATCAGCACCGTGCGGACGCCGCGGTGCACGCGGCGGGCGAACGAACGGCCGCTGTGGAAGGGACGCATCGAGATGCCCATCCCCGCCTCGCGCGCCGAGCGGATGCGGTGGCGTTCGCCGAGGTGGAACGCGAGGTCGAGGTCGTCGTGCACCTCGGGGTCGTCGCGGTGCACGCGGTCGCGCACGTCGCGCCACGCCCAGCGCCGGAGCGCGAGGTTCGAGCCGAACAGCGGTGCATGTCCGAGGGCGCTGCCGCACACCAGGGCGTAGGCGAGCAGATACGCGGTCGCGAGCGGGCGGCGCAGCAGTCGCGGTCCATCGAGGAAGAGCGCGCCCCCGGTCCACGCCGCGACCCCGGGGTCGCGCACGCAGGCCGCGAGCATGACCTCGACCCACTGCCGGTCCGGGATGCAGTCGGCATCGAGACGCAGGAGCACGTCTCCCGACGCGGCGTCGTAGCCGGCTGCGCTCGCCGCGGCCGTGCCGGGTGTCGCGCAGTGGATGAGCCGCACGCCATGAGCGGACGCGACCGCGCCGGACGCGTCGGTGGAGGCGTTGTCCACCACCAGGATCTCGTCCGGAGCGCGCGTCTGCGCGGCGAGTGCCGTGAGGCAGCGGTGCAGTTCGGCGGCGTCGTCCTTGACCGGGATCACCACCGTGACGGTGGGGTCGGGGGTGGCTGGTGTGGCGCGCTGCACGTCGTCTCCTCGCGGCTCGTCGGCCCAGCGTAGGCGGCGGGTGGGACCTGCCGCGACACGGTTGACAGCGCCCGGGGGTGGTCGATAGGGCGGTGTGGATAACTCCGGAGGGGCCGCGGCGATCCTTGTCAGGATGCTCAGGTGATCCATCCCTCCACGGCCATCGCCGAACACGTCCGTCGTCGCCTGCGTGCCGAGGGCGTCGACCCGGCCGACGACCCGGAGCGTGCGAGATCCATCGCGCGCTCGGAGGTGCGGCGCTACGACGATCTCGCGCTGGCGCGCGGGGCGGAGCCCGTGGACGACGAGACCGCGTGCATCAGGGAGGTGCTCGCCGCGGTCGGCGGCTTCGGGGTCCTGCAGCCGCTCCTCGATGCGCCGGACATCGAGGAGATCTGGGTCAACGGCGACGGCGGCGTGCACGTGGCCCGCGGCGGCACATCCGAGCGCACCGGCCTGCGCCTCGACGAGACCGTCGTGCGCGACCTCGTGGAGCGCATGCTGCACTCCTCGGGACGCCGCGTCGACATCGGCCAGCCGTTCGTCGACGCGTCGCTGCCCGACGGCTCTCGGCTGCACGTCGCGATCGCCGACGTGGTGCGCGGCGCGTGGAGCGTGAACATCCGCAAATTCCTCACCGGGCATCGCACGCTGGACGAGCTCGTCGCGCAGGGCTCGCTGCCGCCCGCGACGGCGGCGGAGCTGGCGACCGCCATGCGCGAGGGGGCGACCGTGATCGTGTCCGGGGCGACGCACGCGGGCAAGACGACGATCCTCGGGGCGCTTCTCGCGGCGTGCGCGTCGTCTCAGCGCATCGTCACGGTGGAGGAGACCTTCGAGCTCGCGGTCGGCGGGCCCGACGTGGTGGCGTTGCAAGGACGGCAGCCCAGTCTGGAGGGCACGGGGGAGATCACCCTGCGACGGCTGGTGAAGGAGGCGCTGCGCATGCGCCCGGATCGGCTCGTGGTCGGCGAGGTGCGCGACGCCGAGGCTCTCGACCTCGTCCTGGCGCTCAACACCGGCGTGCCGGGGGCGTGCACGGTGCACGCCAACAGCGCGGTCGAGGCGATCGAGAAGCTCTGCCTGCTGCCCCTGCTCGCCGGACGGAACATCGACCGTGGTTTCATCGCTCCCGCCCTGGCATCCGCGATCGACCTCGTGGTGCACTGCGAGCGGGATCGGGAAGGACGACGCCGCGTCCGCGAGATCCTCACCCCATCCGGCGAGGTCCGCGACGGTCGCGTGCAGTGCCGGACGGTGTACGACGCGACCGCGGAAGCGCGGGACCGGGTGGCGTCGTTCGCGGACCTCGTCGGGGGAGCACAGGCGTGAGCGTGCTGCTCGGGGCGATGCTGGCGGCGGGCCTGCTCCTGGTGCTCTCGCCCTGGCTCTGGCCGGCGGAGCGCCGGGCGCCGCGTGCGATTGCTCAGGGGCGCCTCACACGGCTCGGGGAGGAGGCCGGTTTTCCCGCGCTTCCCGCCTCGGCGCTGATCGCCGCGATCGGCGCGGCGGCCCTCATCGCCGGATCGATCGTCTGGCTCATGACCGGGGTCACGGTGCTCGCCGCGCTGGCGATCCTCGCGGGAGGGGTCGCCCCCGTCGCCTTCCTGCGCGGCCGGAGGCGGCGGCTGCGGCGACTGCGCCGGCAGCTCTGGCCCGACGTGTGCGATCTGCTGATCGCGTCGATCAGGGTCGGGCTGTCGCTCCCGGACGCGGTGGCGTCGCTCGGCGAGTCCGCACCGCCCGCACTCCGCCCCGCTTTCCGCGCGTTCGCTCGGGACCTGGAAGGCAGTGGCCGGTTCGAGTCGAGCCTCGACCGGCTGAAGGATGCGCTCGCCGACCCGATCGGCGATCGCATCGTCGAGACCCTGCGGATGGCGCGGCAGGTCGGGGGCACCGAGCTGATCGGGGTGCTGCGCGCCCTGTCGGCGTCGGTCAGGGCGGATGCGGCGCTGCGCGGAGAGGTCGAGGCACGGCAGTCGTGGATCCGCGGGGCCGCGGTGCTGGGGGCGGTCGCGCCCTGGGTCATCCTGACGCTGCTGGTGCTGCGACCCGAGGGAGCCAAGGCCTACGGCACCCCCGAGGGGGTGGTGGTGATCTGCGTCGGCGCCGTGGTGTCGGTCGCGGCCTTCCGCATCATGGTCCGCATCGGGCGTCTCCCCGAGCCGCGGCGGTGGTTCGGATGACCGGGATCACGGCGCTCGCGGCCGCGGTCCTGCTGGGAGGCGGTTTCGCGGCCGGGGTCCTCCTTCTGCTCGCGCGGCTGCCTCGGTGGCGGGCGGCATCGCTGATGTCTCGGATCGCCCCCTACGTGCGCGACGTGGTGGACGATGAGCGGCTGCCGGCGACGGCGCTTCCGGGCGTCGGACGCCTCCCCGCGCACCGGAGCTCGCCGGGCGAGCGGGTGCGCGATGCCCTCGAGCGTCTGGTGGGCGACGGCGACGTGCTGCGCAAGCGCCTGGCGCAGGCGGGGTCGGCGCTGAGTCCTGTCGCGTTCCGGGGCAGACAGCTCGCCTGGACGCTGGCGGGCATCACGACCGGTGCGATCGCGGTGATCGTGCTCGTGCTCACCGGTCGCTGGTCGGTGCCGGTCGGTGTGATCCCGCTGCTCGCCGGCACGACGGCCGCGATCGGCTACGACATGCAGCTCTCCGCCCGCGTCAGGGCTCGGCGCACGCGGCTCGCCGACGAACTACCGACGACCCTCGAGTTCCTGGCGCTGTGCCTCTCGGCCGGCGAGAGCTTCCTCGACGCGGTGCGGCGCGTGGCC
This sequence comes from Microbacterium sp. PF5, assembly GCF_004794315.1. NCBI lineage: Bacteria > Bacillati > Actinomycetota > Actinomycetes > Micrococcales > Microbacteriaceae > Microbacterium > Microbacterium sp. PF5. The sequence goes on from NZ_SSDQ01000084.1 coordinate 17,079, forward strand.
GGGGTGGGGTCGGGTGAGCTGACCGGGGAACTGCGCCGCGTCGTGCTGGAGGTGGGGACCGGGTCGACGCTCGCGGAGGGGCTGGGCGATATGGCCGCACGGCTGGAGCTGCCCGGCCTCTCGCGCGCGGTGGACCAGATCGTCGCCGCACTGGAGCACGGAGCACCGCTGGCCGCCGTGCTGCACGCCCAGGCCGGGGACGCGCGCGAGGAGGCCAAGCGCACCCTCATCGAGCAGGCGGGGCGCAAGGAGATCCTGATGCTCCTGCCGCTGGTCTTCCTGATCCTGCCGCTGTCGGTGGTGTTCGCGATCTATCCCGGGCTGTTCATCCTGCGGCTCGGCCTCGGTTGACGCGCCGGGCGCACGGCCTGTGGATAACCGCGGACGCGGGTGGGCGCTCCCGGGCAGACTGACGGCATGATCACACGCCTGCGTTCTCCGCTCCGTGCCCTGGCCGACGACGAACGGGGAGACGTCCCCGGCTGGGTGCTCGTGACACTCATGACGGCGGGGTTGGTCGTGGTGATCTGGGCCGTCGCGGGGCCCGCGCTGACCTCGCTGTTCGAGCAGGCGATCCAGCGGGTGTCGGGTCTCTGACGTGCCCCTCCGTGCGGCCGTGATCGATGACCGCGGGTCGAACCCGGTGGAGTTCGTCCTGGTCGGCACGCTCCTCACCGCCCTCACCCTCGCGGTGCTGCAGCTGGCGCTCGCGGTCTACGTGCGCAACGTGGTGCACGACGCGGCGGTGGAGGGCGCCTACTACGCGGCCCTCGCAGACGTCTCGCTCGGCGAGGGGAAGCAGCGCACGCAGGATGTGATCACCCGCGCGATCGGCTCCGCCTACGCGGAGGACGTCGCCGTCGGGACGTCGCGCGTCGCGGACCGGGAGTCGGTCGACGTGCGGGTGAGGACCAGCCTGCCGGTGTTCGGCCTGATCGGCGTGCCGTATGGGCTGCAGGTCGAGGCTCACGCACCGGCGGAGTCGTTCGATGCGGGATGATCGCGGCTCGAGCTCCCTGGAGTTCATCGCCGCCGGGGTTCTGATGCTCGTGCCGCTGCTGTATCTGGTGATCGTGCTCGGCTCCGTTCAGGAGCAGACGCTGGGGGTCGAGGCCGCCGCCCGGCACGCGGCGCGCGTGATCGCGACCGCTCCCGACGCGAGGACGGCCGCCTCCCAGGGCGATGCGGTGCTGTCGAGCATCGCATCGCAGTACGGCATCGACGACGACGACGTGCAACTGGCCGTGACGTGTCGTCCACAGGGCGTTCCGTGCCCCTCCGCCGGTGCGACCGTCATGGTCTCGGTCGCCACCAGCGTCCGCCTGCCGTTCGTACCCGCGGTCCTGGGCCTGGACAGAGCCGTGTCGGTGCCGATCGAGGCCGTGTCGGCGCAGAAGGTGTCGCGTCAGTGGGGTGCCGAGTGAAGGCGGGGGACGCCGCCCGGGGCACGGACGCGGAGGAGGGGAGCGTGCTGCTGCTCGTGCTCGGCTACGTGCTGCTCGCGCTCGCCGTGATCTTCGTGTGCGCCTGCGCCACCGACCTGTACATCGCCCAGAAGCGCCTGGACGCCCTCGCCGATGCGGCCGCGCTCGCCGGAACCGACGGCTTCGTCCTCACGGTGCAGGGGGAGACGCCGCGCGCGGAACTCACGGACGAGGCGGTGGCGGCGCAGGCCCGGCCGCTCGTGGACGGTGCGGGCGGGGACGAGGTGCTGGTGTCGGCGACCTCCCCGGACGGGGCTTCGGCGCGCGTGACCGTTCGCACGGCGTGGCATCCACCGCTCGTGTCGCCGTTCGTGCCGGAGGGCCTTACGCTGCAGGCGACCGCGACGAGCCGCACCGCCCTGCGGTGACCAGCCGGGGCCTCACGCTTCGTCGGGCGGATCCGGGCGGGGGACGAAGCGGGGGATCCACCGGAGGAAACCGGCAGCGCCGAGCAGTCCGATCACGCCGATGGCGCCCGCGGCGACGGAGAGCGTCGACACCGCGGTGATGGCGGAGACGAGCAGCGGGGCGACGGCGCCGCCGGCATCGGTCAGGGTGCGCCAGGAGCCGAGGAAGGCGGCGGGCTCGCGCTCCGGGGCGACGTCGGCGCCGAGCGTGAGCAGGATGCCGCTGGAGAGCCCGTTGCCCACGCCCAGGACGGCGGCGAACATCCCGAACCACAGCACCGCGGCATCCCCGTCGTGGGTGAAGGCCAGAGCGAGGAACCCGACACCCATGAGCAGCATCGCCGGCATGGCCGCCCACAGCCGCCCGAACCGGTCCATCACCTGCCCGCTCGCGTAGAAGAGGGCGAAGTCGATCGCGCCCGAGACCCCGACGACCAGCGCGATCGTCGACGCGTCGAGCCCCAGCGACAGGCCCCACAGCGGCAGGACCACCTGCCGGGCGGAGCGGACGGCGGACAGAGACGCGGCGGCGAGACCGAGCCGTGACAGCAGTCGGCGCTGCCGCCACATGGTCTGGAAGATGCCCGCGCGCTCGATCGTCGGGATCGAGCCGCTCACGGCCTCTCCGCTGTCTTCCACGAAACGCTCGGTCGAACGCACCGGCGGGATCGTGGCCTCCGGGTCCGGCCCGAACAGCACGAGCAGCACCATCACCACGAGGCAGACGGCGAAGAACCAGATCGCCGCGGACTCGCTGCCGAACAGCTGCAGAAGCCCCGCGGCGACGAACGGGCCGATGAAGATGCCCAGACGGAAGCTGCCGCCCAACAGGGACAGTGAGCGCGCACGGAACGGCAGGGGTACGCGCGTGGTCATGAACGCGTGCCGCGCCAGCCCGAACGCGGCCGCGCACAGCCCGAGCACGAACACGGAGGCCGCGAGCACGCCGAGCGACGGCGCGAACAGCATGCCCGCTCCGGACAGCAGCGCCGCCGTTCCGGCGATCACCATCGTGTATCGCTCGCCGATGCGGCCCACGGCCCAGCCGGCCGGGAGGTTCCCGCAGAGCTGTCCCACCACGAGCGCCGACGCGACCAGCGCCGCCGTCGCCACGTCTGCGCCCATCGACGCGGCGATCACCGGGATCAGGGGGATGACGGCCCCCTCGCCGAGAGCGAAGAGGACGGTGGGCAGATACACCATCGGTCCGAACTGACGAAGGACGGTGGATGCGCTGCTCACCCTGCTCACGCTACTCCCGCGCGGGAGCAGCACCCGACGACGGCGTCCCCGCGGGCGCGGGCGGCACGTTAGGCTGAGGTGTCATGCTCGAACTAGATCTCTCCGCCGAAATCCAGGCGCTCAGGCACACCTTCGGCGACATCAGCGAGGTCGTCGATGTCAACCGTCTGCGCGAGGACATCGCGCGACTCAGCGAGGAGGCCGGTGCGCCCGACCTCTGGGACGACACCGAGAACGCGCAGAAGGTGACGAGTGCGCTGAGCCACCGTCAGTCCGAGCTCGCGCGCATCACCGGCATCGCTCAGCGCCTCGACGACCTCGAGGTGCTCGTCGACCTGGCCAACGAGATGGGCGACGAGGACTCCGCCATCGAGGCGCGCAACGAGCTCGGCACCCTGACCGACCTCATCAACCAGCTCGAGGTGCAGACGCTCCTCGACGGCGAGTACGACGAGCGCAGCGCGATCGTCACGATCCGCTCTGGGGCGGGTGGCGACGACGCCACCGACTTCGCGGAGATGCTCATGCGCATGTACCTGCGGTGGGCTGAGCGGCACAAGTACCCCGTCAAGGTGATGGACACCTCGTACGCCGAGGGTGCGGGCATCAAGTCGGCGACCTTCGAGATCGATGCCCCCTACGCGTTCGGCACGATCTCCGTCGAGGCCGGCACGCACCGCCTCGCGCGCATCAGCCCCTTCGGCTCGGCCGACAAGCGGCAGACGTCGTTCGCCGCCGTCGAGGTGATCCCGCTGATGGAGGAGGCCACCGAGGTCGACATCCCGGAGAACGACATCCGCGTCGACGTGTTCCGCTCCTCGGGCCCGGGTGGGCAGTCGGTCAACACGACCGACTCCGCCGTGCGCATCACGCACCTCCCGACCGGCATCGTCGTGTCGATGCAGAACGAGAAGTCGCAGATCCAGAACCGGGCAGCCGCCATGCGCGTGCTGCAGAACCGCCTGCTGCTGCTGCAGAAGGAGCAGGAAGCGGCGAAGAAGAAGGAGCTGGCGGGCAACATCACCGCGAGCTGGGGCGACCAGATGCGCTCCTACTTCCTCTACGGCCAGCAGCTGGTGAAGGACCTCCGCACGGGGCAGGAGTCGGGTAACCCCGCCGCGGTGTTCGACGGCGACCTCGACGACTTCATCTCCGCCGGCATCCGCTGGCGCAAGCGCCGCGACGACGACGACTGACGCACGAAGGCCCCGGATCGCTCCGGGGCCTTCGTCGTGTGCGGCGGTCAGCGAGCGGCGCCGCGCAGCGTGCCGGTCACATCGTCGTAGCTGTAGGCGATGCACTGGATCGCGCGGTCGCCCGCACGGGTCCATGACGCCTTCGTGGGCTGGTAGCTGTAGAAGTCCAGCTCCGACTGCTCGTACGGGACGCCGACGAATCCCTCGAACTGCGCCAGGCAGCCGTCCCACGCCTCGTCGAGCAGTGCGCTCTCGCCGGGGAAGGTCTGGTCGTCGACCTCGTAGATGAAGTACACCTCGTCGGTGTGCGGCTGATCGCACGGCACGACCGGGAGCTCGAAGATCGTGTCCTCGCCGGTGTAGTCCACGTAGGGGAGGCAATCGCCCACCTCGAGGTCTTCGAACGCGACCATCTCGGCGCCGTCGATCGTCGACGGGTCGACGGGCGAACCGGACTCCGTCGCCGGCGCGCTCGGCGACGGCACCGGGTCTCCGGACGCCTCGACCGACGTGAGCCCGACCGCGATCAGGGCGACCGCGCCAGCGAGGGTCGAGCCGAGCACGGCCACGGCGAGCCCGGCGATGCCCGGCCACTTCGTTCCCCGCAGGAACAGCGAGACGAGCGACACGACGAAGCCGGCAGCCACGACGACCCATCCGATCGGCGCCGTGAGGGGCACGCACGCGAGCACGACCCCGACCAGCGCGACCGCGAGCCCGACCAGGCCGGGGATCGACGGACGCCGCGCGGTCGTGCTCGATGCGGCGGTCGGTGCGCCCGGGGAGCCGGGGCCCGGTGGCACGGCCGCTCCGTTGCCCGGGGCCGCGGTGGCTCCGGACCCCGGGGCTGCGGCGTACGGGGGCGCCGTGTACGGGGAGGACGGGGTGAACGGCGAGGACGGCGGCACGAACGGCTCGAAGGCCGCCTGGACCGGGGTGGCTGCGAGCGGCACCGGGGGTGTCGGCATCGCGGGCGTCGGCATCGCGGGCGTCGGCATCGCGGGCGTCGGCACCGCGGGTGCGGGCTCGGTCCCCGCGGTGGAGGCGGGAGGCTGCGGTACGCCCGACGACGCCGGGATCTCGGGCGCAGAGGGGTTCGGGTCGATGCTGCGGACGTGCGCGGTCCACTGCTGGCCGTCCCACCACCGCAGGCTGCCGGAGCCGTCGTCGTACCAGCCCTCGGGTGTCGTCATGAGCGGTGCCTCTGTCTTCTTCGGGCGGCGCTCAGCGCGCGGTGGCTTCCACGGTCACGCGGGCGACCTCCTGGAACAGCTCGTCGCTGACGATCACGACGTACGATCCGCTCTGGGCGACGTCGAACGACACGGTGCCCTGCGTGGTCTCACCCGCCGGGAGTTCACTCGATTCGAGCGTGGCATCGCCGAAGATGTCGTAGTCGCCCTCGGCACCCTCCGCGGTCTCGACCGAGAAGTACAGCGGGTTCACATAGGTCGTGCCCTCGAGCGTCTCCCACGTGAGGTCGATCACCAGGTAGCCGCCGTTGGTCGCCTCGAAGTCCGAGCCGTTGGTGGTGCCCCAGGTGGCGGACGTGATCGTCAGCTCCGCGCTGCCGGACATCTGCGTCACGGTGATCGGATCGCCGAGGCTGCCCTCGACGACCGTGCCGGAGCCGGTGCCGTCGTCCGTTCCGGAATCCGTGCCGGAGTCGCTCGTCCCCGTGTCGGAGCCGTCGTCGGGCAGCGAGTCGGAGCGGTCGACCTGGCTGGCGACGGCACCGAGGAAGAACACGAAGCTCATGATCGCGGCGATGATCGCGCCGAGCACCGAGACGCCCAGGCCCGTGATGCCCGGCCACTTCTTGCCCTTCAGGAACAGGGAGATGAGCGACACGATGAAGCCCGCGCCGAGGAACAGCCACGAGAAGACGACCGTGAACGGCGTGAAGGCGAGGAGCAGGCCGAGGGCGGCGAGACCGAGGCCGACGAGGCCCAGCACGGAGATCTTCGCCGGCGCCGGGGCTGCCGCGGCGTAAGCCGGAGCGCCGGGGTAGCCGCCGCCCTGAGCGGGATACGTCTGCGCGGTGGGGTAGGCCGCCTGTCCGGGGTAGCCGCCCTGGCCCGCAGGCTGCGCGGCGGGGGAGTACTGCCCGGGGTAGCCGCCCTGCGGAGAGGCGGCCAGTCCGGCGGGAGGCTGCACTCCGGTCGGACTGGCC